>JAFLUJ010000344.1 GCA_022511485.1 Oscillospiraceae bacterium
CGCCTGCATCGTCTGCCTCGGGAGCGTCCTCCAGAAGTGCCCTGATGGAAAGACTGATCCTCTTACCCTCCACGTCGATCTCAGTGATCTTAGCCTCGATCTCATCGCCGATGGAAAGCACATCCTTGATGTTTGTAACTCTCTTGTTAGCGATCTGAGAGATGTGAACAAGACCGTCGATATTAGGAACGATCTCTGCAAAAGCGCCGAAAGGAGTAATGGAAACTACCTTAGCCTTTACAACATCATCAAGCTTGTAATCCTGTGCAAATTTTACCCAGGGGTTGTCCGCTTCCTTCTTGTAGCCAAGTGAGATACGTCCAGCTTCCTTATCAAGAGCCTTGATGAATACTTCAATAGTATCTCCTACGGAAACTACCTCGGAGGGATGCTTGATCCTGTTCCAGCTAAGCTCGGAAATGTGAACCATACCGTCTATTCCGCCAAGATCAACAAATGCACCATAATTTGTAAGCGACTTGACCTCGCCCTTGAATACATCGCCTTCTTTAGCAGTATCCCAGAACTTGCTCTTTACAGCGTCCTTTTCTGCGCTCAGTACCGCTCTGATAGAGCCTACTGCCTTGCCGCGCTGCTCGTTTACCTCAATGATCTTGAACTTGACAGACTTCTTAACAAGCTCTTCAAGCTTGTCGTTTCTGTGCAGTGTTGCCTGGGAAGCAGGGATAAATACTCTTGTTCCCTCATAAATAATTATAACGCCGCCCTTTACAACGCTTGAAACTGTTCCCTCAAGAACAGCGTCCTCAGCCTTAGCCTTGATGATCTTATCAAAGCCCACCATAGCATCGACCTTTTTCTTGGAAAGCTGTGCTATACCTTCGGCATCGTTGATCTTGATAACGATCAGCTCTACCTCGTCTCCGGGCTTTACTACATCAGCCGGCTTAAGACTCGGATCGTCAGTAAGCTCGGAAAGCGCCACGTAGCCCGTATGCTTTGTACCGACGTCTACGATGGCTTCTGCATCGTTTACAGCCGTTATGTATCCTTTCACCCTTTGACCGGTATATATTTTTTTGAAGGAAGCGTCAAGTGCCTCTTCAAAGTTAAAGTCCTCTTCCATATTCTGAATTTTTTCACTCATCTGGTTTGTAACCTCCTTGATTATATACTCCGGAGCCGAAGCGCCGGCAGTAATACCGATGATAATTTTTTCGCCGGTATTTTTTTCCGGGATCACGATATTACGAAACTCCGGATCGCCTGCGTTCTCAATGTGGATACAGGCTTTACAGTGCTTTCGGCATATGTCTGCCAGCTTCACTGTGTTGGAACTGTGCTTTCCGCCTATGACTATCATTAAGTCGGCTTTTTCTGCCAGGCTCATGGCGCTCTGCTGTCTGTCGGCGGTGGCGCTGCAAATGGTATTGATAACCTCCGCGTCAGGGTATAGCTCCCCCGCGGCCGCGGCGCAAAAATCCCACATAGTTATATTATACGTTGTTTGAGCAACAATTGCAACCTTTTTTTTTGTATTTTTATAATTTTTTTTTAAAAGTTCATATAATTCCAAATTATTGGCGCAGATTTCCACCTTATTGTTACAATGTCCGACAATTCCTGTGACCTCCGGATGGTTTTTATCCCCAAGAATAATAATGTCGCAGCCTGCTGCGGACTTTTCATCCACGATCTTCTGGATGCGTCTCACATAGGGACAAGTACCATCCTCATATGACAACCCTTTCCGTTCCAGCAGTTCAAAGATGTCCTTCCCCGCTCCATGGGAACGTATCACTACCGTTTCGTCTCCGGTCAGAGCTTCAAGCTCCTCCTTTGTTTCAGCGATCCTTACTCCCTTTGAGGAAAGCTCCCGTGCAACATCTTTATTATGGATAATTTCACCATAGGTAACAACTTTTTTTCCCCTGCTTAATATATTATACACTATTTTTACGGCTCTGTCAACACCAAAACAGAATCCTGCGTTTTCCGCAACAATAATTTCAGTTTTCATTAACAATTTTTTCCTCTTGATTTCCCTCTACAAGCTCTCTTATGGCGTCCATGATCCTTGTCTTTACGGCTTTAAGTGACTTGGGGGAAGTATCCTCCACAGCTATTTCGGAGGCGGGTATGACTTTTCCGAAACGGACTGTCAGCTTTGAGCGGAAATGCAGCTTTTCCCCCTCGAAAATTATTCCGCAGGGAAGGACGTCCGCACCGGATTTTGCGGCGATAAGGGCAACTCCTGATTTTCCCCTGCCTACCTTGCCGTCCTTTGAGCGCGTACCCTCGGGAAAAATAACAAGATGCCTGTTGGATTTAAGGATAGCTACCGAATCTTCGATGATCTTCATGTCTCCTGCGCCCCGCTTTACAGGGAACGCTCCCAGCATTGTGATAAAAGCGGCAAAAAGCTTATTTTTGAAAAGCTCCTCCTTTGCCATGTAGGTGACGGGAAGCTTCATAGGCATAGTAAGCAGGACTGGGTCTGCATAGCTTCTGTGATTGGAAGCCAGCACAAGCGCTTTGTCCTGAGGGATATTTTCTGCACCCTCAATATGGAAATTGTAGTATATCTTATATGCTAAAATAGTCGCGTGTCTTACAAATGCGTTCAATCCGATTCACAACCTTTATCTGTTTGCGGACACCGTCTTTTCAAGCTCCTCCGCAATGGTTTTTATTTTGTGAAGTATCCCGTCAAAATCGGATACCCCCATCAGGTCAAAAAGACCGTTTATATTTTCCTCAAAATCATGTGGAAGAATTTTACACTCACCAGTGCAAATTTTCATCAGACGTTTTTCTCCGGGATGCTTCATACGGTTAAGTGCGAAGATCACGTCAAAGTAGGACGCCAGAAATTCTGATACCCGATGATTTACGCTGTTACGGTCTCCCCGTCCGCAGGCTTTTTCTATCTGAGCGGAGTAATTTGCAAGACTGTCGCTTAACAGAAGCATATTCCGTTCGATAATATTTTTCCGGAGCTCATCCGGATATGGGACATCAAACCGCTCCCTTGCAGCTTTCAGTCTGCCGCCCCTGTCAAAAATAATCTGTGAGCTTATGAGATTATGCCACATACAGGTGGTGTAGCTGTTATGAGCGGAAAATCCTTCCACCACCTCTGATATCTGACAGGTAAACTCGTCAAGACTGCGGTAGATAATATCCATACATATGCCGTCCGAAAGCTTGAGATTATCCTCATGCTCCCAAAAACGGTTTCCTATTTCCATTGTTTTGCAGAATGGTTCAAAGACATTCCGGCGCTTGTCTTCGGAAATATCCGATGTCACATAAACGTACACGTCATAATCGGAGCTTTCATCCGCCTTTCCGGTGGCACGTGAACCTCCCAGAGCTGCTGCTTCTGCTTCCGGAAAAGCTTCAAGCAGCTTTAAGATATTTTCTGCCGGCGTCATTTATCATCCAGACCTTTCGTCTTTGTGGTTTCATTTATCAGCGCTATGACCTTTTCCGTTGCCTGACCGAGATCCAGCTCCGTAGTGTCGCAAAGGACGGCGTCCTCCGCCTGTTTAAGAGGGGCGATCTCCCTGTGGGAGTCGTTGTAGTCCCTTTGGTTTACGTCCGCAAGAACGGAATCAAAGTCAACACACTCGCCCTTTTCCGTAAGCTCAGCATGGCGGCGGCGGGCACGTTCCTCCGCTGAGGCGGTGAGGAAAATTTTCAGGTCTGCATCCGGAAGCACTACTGTGCCGATGTCACGACCGTCCATAATGACGTTATTTTCGGAGGCAATTTTCTTTTGCAGGTCAAAAAGGAAATCCCGTACCGCAGGTATAGCTGAAACTGCGGAAGCACCCATAGAAATTTCGGGAGTGCGTATCTTATCGGAAACGTCCTCTCCGTTCACAAAAACGTGCTGAGAGCCGTCAATAAATTTAAGCTCCGGTGTGATCCTTGGAAGCAGTGAAGCTACTGCCTGCGGATCGCTGACATTAGTACCCTTTGATATAGCATAATAGGCTATCGACCGATAGAGCGCTCCGGTATCAACATAAATAAATCCCACAGCCTTTGCAGCAGCTTTTGCTATAGTGCTTTTCCCCGCTCCCGCAGGACCGTCTATGGCGATATTTACAGACATAGAATTGTACTCCTTAACATCTTAACATCATTTTACGGATACCGCGGCTTCCTCAATAAACTTTACAAATTCCTCTTCGGGGATAGGCTTTGAAAAATAGTATCCCTGGATATATTCACATTCAAGGTCGGTGAATCTTTTCAGTATCTGCTTTGTTTCAACGCCCTCTACAACGATGTGCATATCCATATCCTTTATCATTTTGATAGTATTCTGGAGAACCACCCACATTCTGGGATTGCTTTCCGCGTCCACAAATGACTTGTCAAGCTTTACTATAGTAAGAGGCAGGGAAGCAACGCTTCTTATATTGGAGTATCCTGTACCGTAATCGTCCAGTGAGAAGCTGATACCTGCGCTGCAAAGCTTATCAATATTTGCTGTCATAATATTCTGGGAGTAATTAGCAGCAGTCTCGGTTATTTCAAGGTTGATCTTATCGGGAGTAACTCCGTACTGCCTGATGGTCTGGAGGACCTTATCAGCAAGATCTGACTGCATACACTGGGCAACGGACAGATTTATCTCGATATAGTCAAGGTTCAGACGCTTGAAGTCATCGCTTGATATAAAGCGGCATACCTCGTCAAGGACATATTCTCCTATCTTGTGTATAGCTCCGCTTTTTTCCGCAGCGAGAATGAAAATGTCAGGGGAAATGAATCCGTATTTTTCGTCATAAAGTCTGAGAAGCGCTTCGGCGGAAACAAATCTTTTCTCCTTGGTGGAGTAGATCGGCTGATAGTATATCTGGAATTTCTTTGCCGCTATAGCGTTGTCGATTATGTTGTCAAGCTCGCTGGTAAGGCTGAAAATGTTCTTTTCCATGATCTCGGAAATATGCAGGACACGTCCCGAGAACGGCAATTTTTCGTGGAAATCGTTTCCGAAGTGCATCAGCATGGGGAAATCCGTTATTTCCTCGGGACATTTTGCCACGCAGATATATGCTATCATGTTAAGCTCCAGACGGTTGAGGATAATACTCTGTTTAAGCCTGAAATTTATTTCCTCTGCCGCTGTATCAATTTTATCCCGGTATTCGTCGCTTATCACGAAGCGGAATCTTCCTCTGTCCAGATAATAAATATCCGCATGAGCTTTGGTCTCCCTGTTCACGTCATTGAGCTCATCGGCAATTTTTTGCAGAAGCTCGTTGATACCGTCATAGTTGAGGATACTGTACAGTGACAGGAAGTTGGATATGTTTATCATTATCACGCTGACGTGCTTGTCTGTCCTGAAGGTCTTTTTCATATCCGTTCCATAGGCTGTGAATTTTCTCAGTCCGGTGATAAAGTCGATAAGCTCCTCAGGACGGTGTACAGAGTTCATGATAATAAGCAGCGCAATTGCATTAGAGAACATTTCCACCATAAGCTCCGGATTGAATAACTGAATAATAAACGCCGCGACCTCCATAGGAA
Organism: Oscillospiraceae bacterium; assembly: GCA_022511485.1. Classification (GTDB taxonomy): domain Bacteria; phylum Bacillota; class Clostridia; order Oscillospirales; family Ruminococcaceae; genus RGIG8773. Next base: position 5,512 of record JAFLUJ010000344.1, read on the forward strand.
GCATAAGCATAAGTGAAATGAACTTTCCCCTTGTAAAAAGCTTTCTATGTCTTATCAGATACACAGTACATACGCACATATTATAAAATGCACACAGGTACAGTAAATGGATATACGAACCTCTGACATAATGGGAGTTTTCATCAATATAGAAAATTATCTTTGTAAACGGATTGACCGCCAGAAGGATCGTTATCAACGGATAGGGGAAAAGCAATAACGTCTTTAAAAGCATCCTTCCTCTGATCCTGTGCCACGTATCTGCAAGGCTTATGATATAAAGCATATAGGCTGCTATTGTAAAGTTATGGAAGAGCAGATAGCTTGTATTAAGGATATACATCGGCACTATACTGTTTACGCCGTAATTTCCTGCAATATCCAGTGCAGTAGCATATATTTCGGACAGGGTAGATACAAATGCAATTCCAAGCAGGGCAAAGAGAAAGCGGCTGGCAATTCCCTCTGTCAATTTACGGAACACCATTGAGCAGAAAAGTATGACCAAAATGACCGCTGCACATATATCAAAATAAATTACCGGCGTCATTGCCTGTCCTCCATTCTATAAAAAATACAAAAAAGTATAGTAATCTAAGCCAATTATACCACATATTATCCAAAATTTAAAGCATTTGGGGATCAAATATTTTAAATTTTTTATTAATTCCATATTAACATATGGTTATATTTGACATTTTTGCGTTCAGGCGGTTCAAAATATAGTATAAAAGGTAATGGACGCTGCATGACTTTGCAGCGTCCATTAAGGAGTAATTATGAAAAACAGAATATGTTGAAAAGGCTTTTACGTTTAAGAGGCTTTAGAGATATTTTACAAGCTCGTCGATAACACCGCTCATTCTTTCATCGGAGAGACCGAAATCCATCTGCTTGTAGCTCCACGTACAGCGCGACATATTGAATTTCTCGTGTGCAGCGTGGATAGCCTTATACCACTTCAAGGCGTCCTCGGGAGATGCCCTGTCGATAACTCCGTACTCTCCGCAATAAAGAGCGGTATTATATTTCTCTGCGGTCTTTATTGCTGCGGAGAACCTTTCCTCGAAATATTCGGGAGTGATCTCCTTTTCATCAAAGCTCATTCTGAACGATGTATCCATACCATCGACCCAGGGAGCGCCCTGATGTGTGAAGTTAAGCGGATCATAGCAGTGTATGGAAAACACTGTATTGTCATCCTCCGGATCTGCAATATCGGGAAGAGCATCTGGACTGTTGTTCCAGTATCCTCCCACGATTATCGTTGTATCGGGAGCTTTTGCACGTATCCTTTTGATGCAGGTGCATATCATTTTGTTCCATGCGTCGCTGTAGCTTTTATCCGTGACCTCGTTAAGAAGCTCGTAGGCTACTCTGTCACTGTAGGAAGCATATCGCTCCGCAAGCTTTTCCCAGAGCTTATAAAAGCGTTCCTGGAGGGCTTCGCTGTCAAAGAGCCCGCTTTCATTTTCCCCCTTGTCAAAGGAAAATCCGGCAGTCTTGTGCAGATCAAGAACAAGGTTCAGTCCAGCTTCGCCGCACCATTTTATGGCATTGTCTATGTATTCATAGCCTTTTTCTATCACGTTTCCGTTGTTGTCCTCAACGAGATTGTAGTCAATAGGCAGACGTACATGATCCGCTCCCCAGGAGGATATTTTCTCAATATCCTCCTTGTGGATAAAGCTGTCGTAACGTTCCTTTGTATGGTCGCATTGAGAAAGCCATCCGCCCAGATTGACGCCCTTTTTGTATCCTTCAAAAGACTTCATATCGAGTCATCCTCCCCGGCAATATCATGTCGTTTAATTATGAGAAATCAGCAGCTATCTTCTGGTTGAGCTCTTCAACAGCAATATCTGTCATGCCGTTGATAGTCTCTCTTGTAGTTGCCCAGTCAGCTCCGCTGAATGAAGCCTGCTTGATGCCGTCGTCAACTGCGTTTGCAACGTCGGTTGCAAGTCCCATGTGGAAGCTTATAACAGGATTTGCGTCTGTAAGTTCGTCAACGGTATGCATCATATCTATCATTTCATCGGTCCAGCCGTAATCCTCGCGGTACTGTCTTTCGGTGATCTCCTTAGCTGCATCGCTGTTGCCTGCAATGAGCTTGCATCTCATATATGCTGCTGCTCCTTCGGGATTCGGAGCGCCCTTACAAAGTGCATAAGCGTCCATGCTGGATGGCAGATAGTAAGCGTCTGCCTCAGGATCTCTTGGCATAGGAACGAACATGATCTCGCCCGGTTTACCGAAATCAGAAAGGTCAGCTTCCCAGAGAGCCCATGTTCCGCATGGCCAGAACAGTGTGTTTCCGGAAGCGATACGGTGACGCTGCTCTGTCCAGTTGAATTCAGCCTTAGGAAGGGGCAGATCATCCTTTTTCAGGTCAAACATGAAGTTCTGAGCACGCTCTACCTCATTAGTCATAAGGTTATTTTTAAGAACACCGTTTTCCATACCTATAGAAGGAACTCCTGTTGTAAGCATGAACTGTGTTTCAAAGTACCAGCTGTCGTAAGCAAATTTGTCATCCTCACGGCTGCAGTAATCAGATAACATCTGACGGAAGGTATCCCATGTCCAGTTACCTTCTTCGAGAAGCTCAACAGGATCGTCAAGACCATTTTCCTCAATGGTATTCTTGTTATAGATCATGATGCACTTGGAGTATGTGCTGGTAGCTGCAACATAGTGCTTGCCGCCCAGAGTATGCATCTCAGCAAGAGCCTTTGCACCCTTTGCGCTGGACCAGAGCTCAGCATCATTGAAATCAAGGTAATCGTCCCATGGCTGGAACATTCCGTCTACTACCTTGCTGGGGAAGGTATCAAATTCCTGAGCAGGGAACATATCGGGAGAATCACCGCCGATAACATATGTAGCAAGATCATTGTAACGAGTATCATAGGATGTGATCATCCATTCGATCTTTCCGCCGTAGTTATTTTCAAAAAGCTCCAGATCAGGCATCTTGGGCTTGCCCTTTTCAGGGTTGATGTCATATGTAGAGAGCCATTTTACTGTGCTGTTTTCGAGCTTTTCAACGTCTCCTACGTCGATCTCTGCGATAGCAGCCTTGTCCTCTTCATTCAGCTCCTTGGGAGCGGTAGAAGCGGTAGTTGCTTCGGTAGTACCCGCTGTTGTTCCTCCGGAAGAGCTTTCACCGTCATCACCGCAGGCTGCAAGGCTTGCTGTCATGGACAGTGCTGCAATAAATGCCAATGTTTTTTTCATGTTAATGTTTTTCATAATATAACCTCCCAAATTAGTTACTATCTTCCTGCAAGGTACTCTGTCCTTGCCCTGTGATTATAGTTTACACTATGCCGGATATAAAAAATATCATTATTTTGCTTTTTATATTATTTTTTTATTGTCATTTTCAGGATAATGATGTATAATGATTATAGGAGATGATTACTATGGCACAGTCTGAAAAGGAGCTTACATATAAAGCGTTTATGAACAGGGAGTACGAATTCCGCCACTCTCCCTTTGAAAAGGAATTTGAATTTTATGACTGCGTAAAAAGCGGCGATACCGAGAGTGTAAAGCGTCTTATGACGCCTCTGGGAGGAAGCGGCGCAGGAGTGCTTTCCGAAGACCCTCTGCGGAATCTCAAATATCACTTTATAATCACTATTGCAATGATGACCCGTTTCTGCGTTGAGGGAGGCATGGAAATGGAGACTGCCTATACTCTCAGCGATCTTTATATCATGAAAACGGACAAATGCACGTCAGCGGAAAAAATACATGAGCTTCACAGGGAAGCTATCCTGGACTTCACCTCGAGAATGAAAAAATTATCCCGGGGAAGTCTGTATTCCAAGCCGATAATAATGGCAATGGATTATATATACGACAATCTCCACACAAAGATCTCCGAGGAGGACATTGCCGGTCATGCATCTGTAAGCAAGTCCTATCTTTCCCGTATCTTTCACAAGGAGGTGGGAGTTACCATATCCACATACATTGCTGTAAAAAGGATCGAAGCAGCTCAGAATATGCTTAAATACTCCGACTATCAGCCCCTTGACATAGGAAACTATCTGGGATTTTCCTCCCACAGTCATTTTATAAGCACGTTCAAAAAGTATTCCGGAATGACGCCAAATGAATTCCGGAAAAAATATTACCGTTCCAACTGGAACAGGAGTATGTCAAAATAATAATATAAAAGTAAAGAAAGTGATATACCGTACCTGTTCCGGAACGGTATAATAGTATAAATCAAACTTATTGGAGGAATTATTATGAAAAAGAACAGGATATTTAACTTTGTAATGGCGTCAGTGTGTTCGTTTATGCTCTGTGCCTGCGGAGGTAACAATGATATTGATCCTGCGGACAATGCCGACATTACCGAAGACGGAACAGTCAATGTAAGCTTTCAGAACGGCTCATCAGAGCTTTTTGAAGCTTCAAACGGCTGGAGCAACGGCAGTATGTTCAACGTAACATGGAGAGACACGAACTGCACCTTTGAAAACGGAAAAATGCAGCTCATTATAGATAATGACAGCGGTAATAATAAAACTGTCCCATATTCCGGAGGAGAATACCGCTCCAAGGGGCATTACGGCTACGGGCTTTATGAGGTCTCTATGAAAGCGATAAAAAATGACGGAGTAGTGTCCTCATTCTTCACCTACACAGGACCCTCAGAGGGCAATCCATGGGACGAGATAGATGTTGAGATACTGGGTAAAGATACAACGAAGGTACAGTTCAACTATTTTGTTGACGGAGTTGGCGGACACGAATATATGTACTCTCTGGGTTTTGACGCTTCCGAGGATTTCCATACATATGCCTTTGACTGGCAGGCAGATAAAATAACCTGGTATGTTGACGGTCAGGAGGTACACTTTGCGGATGCAAATATTCCCGTCACCGAGGGAAAAATCATGATGAACGCCTGGTGCGGCACGGGAGTGGACGGTTGGCTGAAGGCTTTTGACGACAGCAGGATGCCTCTTACAGCTGAGTATGAATGGGTGAGATTTACTCCCGCAGCTAATAGTTAGTCCGGAACACATTATATAAATCATAATTTGCAAGGCAGCGCCCTGCACGATTATCTACCCCCACCGTCAGAAAACATAATTGATTTAGTATACTTTAGCCCCCTATCAAGGGGGCGGGTTAGTAAATAAATTAAGTAACTTGAATATTCTTATGTAAGACTGAATGAACCGCTTTTTGCGGCAAAGCATTAGCAAACGACCGTTGGTTGATTCTGTAACCGATTCAAATACAGTACATTTAAATGGCGTTAATATATCTTTGTTTTATATATGAACTGTAAAAATCGGCAAAGGAGAGGGTAAGGAAGGTAGGTCGGCTCATGCCGATGCAAGCATCGCCTAGGGT
>JAFLUJ010000345.1 GCA_022511485.1 Oscillospiraceae bacterium
CGTCCCACACCGGGAACTCCGCACCGTCTGACAGGATATTGACCGCTGCTCGCCTTTGCGGCAGGGTGAGAACGGAATAGTTCTGCTTCATTTTAATGGCAAAAATCAAGCCATTTGTATTAACGATTAATATTATAACCCATAAAAAATGATTTGTCAAGGGTTTTTTGAAAAAATTTTACTCATCGTCCTCAGGCTCGGGAATAGAGTTGTTCTTTATCTTCATCTGATAGGCTTCATTGTCAAACCAGGCGTCAAGTATAGTGACAGAAATAGAATACCCGGTCTCAGTCTTTACATACTCGGCTATTTCGCCCTTTGATATAAGCTCCAGAATCTTATCGGTGGACAGATTAAGATATTCTCCCGCTTCCTTTTCGGTGAGATATTTTTTTTGGTTCACTGTCATTTCCGAAGGCGTGTTTACCGTACTCGTAGAGGCAAACTCGGTATCGGTGATGGTCTTGTTCAGCTTTCTGAGCCCGCCTCCGATATTAAGACCTGCTATGAGGATACATATCCCCAGGAAAACTGCCCCCACGACCGTAGGATTTATTCCCCCGGTACGTCTTACCTGCTGTGAATTGCTGCTGCGATTAGCCATTTGAAAAACCTCCCGTATAAGTATTTGTCAGCTATATCCGCTCTTTTTCAGGGTCTGCACATCAAAGCGCTCTCACCGCTTTCCCAAGGCTGAATGAGTAGAGATAAGCCTCCCGGACCTTTTTCCCGAAGATCTTACTCAGTGCCGCACTGTAAAGCTTTAACTGGAGATCATACCTTGAGATCAATATACCCTCACTGAAAACCTTGTCCGTCTTGTAGTCAACCAGCACAAGCTCTCCGTCCTCCTCGAACATACAGTCCGCGATACCCTGAAGCATACTATTATCATTATACTCCATAAGTCGAAAATCGTCAAGAGCGGCGTCAGATTTTTTGATCAAAAATTTCTGTTCCCGCCTTACCATGCCGGAGCTTTTCATGCGCTCATACAGCTCCGAACGGAAAAATCCTTTAAGCTGTCCGATGTCAAGGCTTTCCCGCTCCTCGAAGCTCAGCAGACCGTTGTCAGCAAGTCTGTCCGCCTCGGAATCCGGATCTGCTTCCGCAGCGGAGTAATCCGCGTACTGCATGAATGTATGCATAGCCGTACCCTTTTCCGCAGCGGTGAGACCTCCCCGCTCCGCCGCGAATTCGGGTCTGCGAAGATATATCCTGTCCTCGTCCCCGCTTTTGGAGATTTCTGTAACTGTTATCTTGGCAGACTTTTTCGTCAGAGTATCATCATATCCGAAGGAGAACATTTTCTCCAGCCTGCTGACCGAAGCCATGTCAGGCTCTGCACGCTTTGCTCCGTCTTCTTCATCGGAGCTTCGCTTTTCCGGCTCGTACCTGCATATCCGTACTCTTGGATCGCTTTCAGCGACCGGTATTTTTTCACCGTCCCTGAACCATTCTCCGGATGGATGACGAAGCATCGCCATCGTTATCCAGTCCAGCATGGAATCAGCGGAGGCAGCGTTTATCTCTCCGGAAGCAGCAGTATCCTCCCTTACAGCGGAAATACGTTTCCTGACCTTTTCACTGTCCGGAACGGTAATGAATATCTGCTCCCGCGCCCTTGTGAGAGCAACGTACAGAAGCCGCATTTCCTCGCTTTTCATATTGGAAAGATTGCTCTCCTTTATGACCTCGACAGGAAAGGAATTATAAAGACGAAGCTTCTTTCTGTCCTGTATCTTGAAGCCTATACCGAAATCGGAATTTATCTGCACCCGTTTTCTTGTATCCATGATATTGAATTTGGTGGACGTTCCACAGAGAAATACAAAGGGATATTCCAGACCCTTTGACCGGTGTATTGTTTTTACGGACACCGCATTTTCCGACTGGGAGACCACGCTTGCCCGTTTGAAATCTCCCCCCCTGCGGATAACTGTATCAATGTACCGTACAAATCCGGAAAGCCCTCCTCCGGAGCTTTTCTCGTAGCTTTCCGCAAGGTCAAGGAGAAGCCGCAGATTGGCTCTCTTTCTGCTGCCGTCCTTGAATACCTGCACCGCCGAAAGGAAATCCGTGCTGTCGTAAATGGTGCGGATAAGCCTTTCCGGTCTCTGGGAAGCAGCGCAGTATCTTAGCTTGTCAAAGGTCTGCATGAACCGTCCGAGCCTGATCCCAAGCTGTGATACGGATGGGATTTCCGTCTCTCCGTTAAGCACCGACCTTATCACTGTGAAATACTTTTCCTTTTTCCCCTTTACCGAAGCAAGCTGAGCCATGTCCTCGGCAGTTAGCATGAACATGGGAGACATCAGCACTGTCGCTAAGGGAATGTCCTTCATGGGATCGTCAATGACCGCAAGCAGACTTGTGAGAACTGAAATTTCCCTTGACCGCAGGTATCCCGCAGGCTCTTCCGAATGAGCTGTTATCCCGAGAGCCGCAAGCTCGTTTATATATATTTCAAAGCCCTTGCTGTTCCGCAGCAGGATACAGAAATCCCTTGGCTCGCAGGGACGCTCCTCCCCACCGTCAAGGACTGTCCTCACGCCAAGCATGGACTTTATTTTCTCAGCCGCCGCACGCGCCTCGCAGGCTGCCGCGCTGACGTCCAGAGGTTCTTCACCGTCAGAGCTTTCATCGACCTCGTTTTCATCGTCGTTTATATTGACGTCCTCGGGGACGGCTTCCTCTTCCACGGGAACTATGATAAATTCCGTGCTTCTGTCCCCTTCCGGATATTCAAGTCCCTGCACAAGAGCTTCGGTATCGGTGTAGTCCACCTCGCCGACAGACCTGCTCATAAGCAGTCCGAAGCAGTAATTTACGAAGCTTATGACATCGCTGCTGCTGCGAAAATTTCTATTGAGAAATATCGCCGCATTAGTGCCGGAAAAATCCTCTCCCGTGTAGCTTTCGGACTTTTCAAGAGCATCCAGAAAAAGCTGCGGATTCGCCTGTCTGAAACGGTAGATGGACTGCTTTACATCTCCCACCGCAAAAAGACTTGTACCACCTTTTTCGGATGTCCCGCCCTTGGAAAGCATCTTGAAGATAAGATCCTGAGTGTTGTTTGCATCCTGAAACTCGTCTATCATGATTATGCTGTAATAAGCCTCCAGCTCCTTTGCAAGAGGGGTCTTTACTATGCAGCCGTTTTCGTCCCTGACCGCAAGGAGCTTTATTGCAAGCTGCTCCGCATCGGAAAATCCTAACGCATTTTTTTCAGCCTTAAGAGCGCTCAGCTCCCCGGCGAAAGCTCCGATAACGTCACTCAGTGCAGTCAGAATTTCGGCGTGCTTTTTGTAGTCGTCTATGATCTCAGCTTCGGTATAAATGCCCTTCCGGACAGCGTCATACTTCTTTTTATAGCCGTTCCGGATTTCAAGTATTTTATCCTTGAGAAGCTTGCCGTTTTCGTCAAGACCTCTGGGAGAATCAAACCGGGCAAATTTAATTTCACACCTGAAAATACGCTTGTCCCACTCTGTATTATTGTCGATCGCCTCAATGAGCCGTTCAAACTGATCGATGTCGTTTTCCAGAGCAGAGGAAACACCAAGCTCCGCACCAAATATCTGATTTGCATACTCTGCCTTTTTCAGCAGACGGACATACTCACTTCTGATGCGTTTTATGTACGCTTCTGCAAAGGGGTCGCTTCCGCTGTCAAACCCGGCGGAATAAAACTCCGCCTGCTTATGAAGCCAGTCCTCATAAAAGGGGAGGGACACAAAGAAATCATAAAGCTCCAGAATGGTTTCCTCCAGCGCTTCGTCACCTCTGGTACTGCCGCTGAAAAAGTCAGCAAGAAGCTCCATTTTTTCGGGCTGCTCTCCGTAAAGAGCCTCGAATGCGTTGTCGGCAGCCTTCCGGATAAGCAGGGCTTCTTCGGTCTCATCAAGGATGCGGAATCCTGCCGAAATATCCAGAGAGCGTATATTCTCCCTTATAAGATCAAAGCAGAAGGAATGTATGGTGGAGATCTTCGCTGTCTGCAAAAGGGTCTGCTGACGGCAAAGCCAGTCATTATCCGGCTCGGCTGCTATCCTTTCCGCAAGGGCGTCGGAAAGCCTGCGCTTCATCTGAGCGGCAGCATCGTTTGTAAAGGTCACAACTACAAGTCGGTCAGCGGGGGTCTGGTTTTCTGTATCCGCAAGTATCCGGAGAAGCCGCTCCACCAGTACCGAGGTCTTGCCGCTTCCTGCCGCCGCAGAAACGATTATCCCGGTGTTTCTTGCTGTGATGGCGTCAAGCTGTTCCTTAGTCCATTTGCTCATTCTCCGAACCCCCGTTCATAATTTCCATTATCTTATCTGCGGAATCCTTTTCATAGGGTCTTTCTGCTTTGGGAGGATAGTTTCCGCAGACCGCCTTGTATTCGCAGTATCCGCAGGGCAGGTATCCCCCGTCATTCAGGGGGACAGCCCCTATTTTTCCCGCATGGAGACCCTCCGCTGTTTCCTCTAAAAGCTCGTAGGAATACTTCCTGAGATTTTCAAGCTGCTTTTCGGTCACAAGCCTGGACTTTTTGGTGTAGCTTCCGTCCTTCTTGCGGCTTACCGGGATAAACCCGCCGCCGCAGTCCTTTTCCATAGCTGTGATAACGTCGTCGTCCATAAGGACTGCACCTTTCATTTTGTAGGTCTTATTGATGACGTCAGTAATCTCGCTTTCGGCGCTGTCCCGTTCAAGACCCGGCTTCGTGTCCTTGGAGGGCATATAAAGCACTCCTGCCGGGATGCCTCCGCTGAAGCTTCCCTTATGGTTCTGATCCGTCAAAGCAAACAGATACAGCAGCATCTGCATATTCACGCCGTATACAAGATCGGTGAATTTAAATTCCTTTACTCCGGATTTGTAATCCACTACCCGGATATAGCTTTTTCCGTCCTTTTCAAAAACGTCCACACGATCTATAACTCCGTCAAAATAGACCTTTATCCCGCTTTGGGTGGTAAGCTCCAGAGGAGCTTCGTCTCCGCCCGTCCTGCTGAGAGTATATTCAAACCCACGGGGGACAAATTTATTCTGCCGGAACTCCTCCGCCAGTCTTTCAAGAATATCCGTTATCGTATCAGTCAGACGGGCAAAGGCTGCCTTATAACGTTTTGTTTTTCCGTAGTCTCCCCCTACGGCGTCGCTGTTGTAATATTCGTCAAGACGCTTTTTTACCTCGCTCTCAATAGCGGCTCTGTCCATCTCTGCAAAGCTGTCCTTGGTGACGCTTTTCAGTATTTCGCAGAGACAGTAATGTATAGCCGTACCTCTTGACGGACTGTCCATATCAATTTTCTGAGGGGGATAAAGTCCCAGACCCTTTTTACAGTAATACATAAAGGGACACTTGCTGTAATCCTCAAAACGGGAGGCGGAAAGATGAATGTTTTTACCGAAAAGTCTGCTTCCTGTTCCGGGTTCAAGAGTATGAGTACCGGAGACCGCAACATTCCGCAGATAATCAAGTCTGCGGGCATATTCGGGAATATCCCTCAGAGCCTTGTAAAGACTTGCGGAATCGCTGTCATCCCGACGGTAATTCTGCACATACTGATAATAGGCAGCCTCGGGAGAGGTGCAGAATTCAAGCAGACCTCTGCTCTCAAAGTCGGCGGTGACATCCTTTCCGAACATATCCTCCGCACGGGTAACCACCCGGGAAGGATACATCGCCTTTCCGGAAACATCTGAAAGAGCATATGTTATGTACAGCCTGTCCGACGGCGCGGAAAGGGCAGAGTAAGCCACGAAACGCTCCTCGGCAAGCTTGTCTCCCGCACCGCCGGAAAGCTCTATCCCCGCTTCTTCAAGAGCCAGCCGATCCCTGTCGCTGAAAAGTCCCTCCTGCTTTGCCGCATAGGGGAAAGCTCCCTCGTTTGCGCCGATGACAAAGACCGCTCTTACATCAGAAAGTCTTGCTGTATGTGCCGCAACAAATCTTACGCAGTCAAGAGTCTGAGGGGGAGAGGAAAGCTTAAGACGTCCCACAGCTGCGGAAAAAATATCCCGGAAATCCGCAAGGGTAACGGGAGTATCCGCAAGCGCCTTGTCCAGAGTTTCCAGAAGCCCGCAGAGCAGCTCCCAGAGCTGCTTTACCTCACGGATGGCGGCAAGAGCGGCAGCGTCCTCAGTCCTTGGATTTTCATACATATCCGTGATAGTTCCGAAAATGTCAGTGTCCTCAAAAAGGGACAGCACCGCCTGACATATCTCCCTACCGTCAGCGTTTTCGCAGGCCGTTCTCAGCCTGAACACCGGCTCTGTGACCCGTTTTCTCACTTCCTCCGCTATTGCGTCCTCATCAAAAATAAACTCCTGTTGCCACATTTTCCCGTCAGCGCTCCACTTGTAGCAGTATTCTTCAACTGCTCCGATCTCTTCTTCCGAGAGACCAAGCATACCGGTTTTCATGTATCTGAGCCAGTCCTCCGAGGAAGCGTTTTCATCCGCTGCAAGTGCAAGAGCGGTCTTTACGAAAATAAACAGCGCCTTGTGAGCGGCGGTGTAGCTTTCGTCGGTGTAGAAGGGTATCCCATAACGTTCAAAGGCGCTTTCCATAACTGAGGAATACTGCTCCTTCTGACGTGCAAGGACAGCAATGTCACTGTATTTGTACCCCTCCTCCATAATGAGCCTGCTTATCTCGGAGCATACGAAGTCTCCCTCGCCGTAGCAGTCCGCAGAACGGTACACACTGACAGCGTGATTTTCCCCATCGTAAGCTTTACGGGCATATTCAAAGACATTTGCGCTGTAAAAAGCAAGCTCGGGAGCTTTGAATCTGTAGGGAGTGTCAAGATGATCCGTCCGTACTTTTACGCCACGATCTTCCGCTGATTTTTTCAATTTATTTACAGTACCATTTACCGTCTCAAAAACAGAGTATTTTTTCAGGCTCTTGTCCCCTGTGGTAAGGCATATGGTGAGACTTTCGCTGTCCACGACCATGGCGTCCAGCATGGCGATCTCGTCTGCGGTAAAGCTTTTGAAGGCGTCGATAAAAATGGTCTTTCCCCGGAAATAACCGTATTGCGCCGCCCTTTTTGCAGCCTCCGAAATATCCCCCTCGCTGTCCTTGTAGCCGTGTTTTTTCAGTATCCGGCAATATTCCGAATAAATGAGGGCGATGTCCGAAGCCTTATCCCGGACGCTGTCCCCGAGCCGCGCTATGCAGTCGATAAGCTGTTCCGGACTGATACCGCTTACTGTAAGCTCCTTTACGATATTAAGACCGCTTTCCACAAATGCGGGAGACCTTGCCTGCCTGTCAAAAAAGCAAAGCTCTCCCCTTTCGGAAAGCTCTGTAAGGGTACGGAACATCATTACATTTTTTACAACATCATCGGCGTATCTGCCTTTCAGACCGCCATGCTTAATAAAAATATCCTTTGCAGTTCTGGAAAATGACAGCACGTCCACATAGTTGAAAAGCACCATTCCAAGACGTTCGTAAAGGCTCTTGTCGAACTCCGCGGAAAACTGATCCGGGATAATTACCAGCACGTTTTTGCCCTCAGCCGCAGCAGCTTCGATACGATCCATCATCTCCCGGGATTTCCCGCAGCCTGCTCCTCCCAATATCAGATCAAGCATTTTTCTTTTTCTCCTTTAGGTTCTTCCTGTTCTTGTCCGCGAATCTCCAGAGTATATCACGATATTCGGGAGTTGCGTAGGCTATCCCCACTCTCGGAAGCTTCTCAATTTCGGGACGGTATCCGTCGTCCTCAATGCGTATCCTTGGATTTCCGCAGAATGACTCCCTGTTGAAGCTTTTGTCGATGCCAAGCTCTTTTGTAAGCTTCCCCGGACCGTCGTGATCCATGCAGGCACGGAACAGCACTGCCTGAGGCTGATCCGTTTCGCCGGTGACGACGTTCATCAGCCAGTGTACACCGTAGCAAAGATAGACATAGATCGTCCCCGCCTTCCCGTAAAGGACCTCTGTACGCTCCGTTCTGCCCTTGCTTGCGTGACAGGCGGTGTCCTCCTCGCCTCTGTAAGCCTCGGTCTCGGTAATGCGGAGAGTGACCTCTTTACCATCGCCGAGAGTTCCTACAATGAGCTTTCCCACCAGGTCGGGAGCTACGTCAAGGACATCGCGGTGAAAAAATTTTTCTCCAAGAATTTTATTTTTCATATTTACCTCCGGGTGTTAAAGATAGGACTTATTCTGCTTATCCAAGTATACCATATTTCCTCATATTTTTCAAGCGGGGCAAGGACGCCCATGCGGGCTTTTTCCTCCTCCGCAGTAAAATTTACCGGTATCGGGAAGAGTCTGCCTGCATGGGCGTCCCCATAAATTATTTAATTTTCGTATTCTTTTATCTCCACTCCTTTATAATAGTGCAGAAGTATCTCTTCAAAGTCAGAGCCGTTTTCCGCCATTGCATTTGCGCCGTACTGGCTCATCCCCACGCCATGACCGTATCCCTTGGTGGAGATACAGAATTGCCTGGAGCCTGCATTGCAGCTGACGGTAAAATTTGCCGACCGCAGAGAAAACAGACTGCGGAACTCCGTGCCTTTAAGCGTTACCGTTCCCACTGTCATTTCCGTGACTGTTCCGGAGGGACTTGTCTCATTTATCGTTACCCACTCATCTGCGGGAGCGGAAAGATCCGCCTCCGGATACACCTTTTTGATAATAGAGCGGAACTCCTTTGCGGTAAATATCTTCTCATCCGGATATGATGGAGCGTCCATATCTGCGCTGCTGTCCGCGGGAACAAGGTAGTCCACAGGACTTCCCCAGATCACCTCTGCGCTTTCGGTCATGCCTCCGGAAATAGCGTGGAATGCTGCTACTATTGGTTCTTCGTCATAGTAAAGGACAAGCTTGTCCGTAGCATCGACAGCATCAGCAGCCTTCTGAAAGTAGGTATCATATCCGCTGCCGTAGAACTCCTTTGCCTGTGCGGTGGTGAAATACGCCTGATATTTCGTGCTGTCATTGGAAATATCCGCTCCCATAAGCTCCGGATCAGGAGAGATACGCTGCTTCTCCCTCTGTCGGACAGCATATGTACGGGCGGCAACAGCCTGTGCTTTCAGAGCTTCCGGATGATATGTAGCAGGCATCTCCGCAAGGATTGCTCCTATTACGTAATCCTGCATAGGTATATCAAGGACTTGTCCGCTTGTAAAATCCAATACTTTAAGTATATCTTCCTCTGTAATTTCCTGTTCGTATTTTATGGGCGTCACTTCCGGGACGGTAGTCTCACTTGCAGTTTCAGTCTGCATGGTATCTTCAGAGTATGTCTCCTGTATATCCTTGGAAACAAAAACAGCCGGTGCAGGGATAATCATAAGCAGCGCTGCAAATATCACTGCGATCTTTAACAATTCTTTCATAATATAAGTCCTTTCTTTTTCAGTATGTAATAAAAACCCTTGACAATGAGAAGATAATGTTGTAAAATATATAATGTATCATTCTGTGATAATACTATTTCGACTTTGTCTATTGATAAATTGATAAATTAGGGATTAGTATAATAATAGAATAAAGGAGGGCATTTTTTGGGCAATACTGATTATAACAACCCCGCTTTTAAAAGTTTATGCGAAGAATTTGAAAAAAATAACAAAATTGCTCCCGAGCTCTATGAAAAATATCATGTCAAACGCGGTCTGCGAAACAGCGACGGCAGCGGCGTAGTGGCAGGTATAACTAATATATGTAACGTACACGGCTATATCGTCAACGAGGGCGAGCGCGAACCCGTCGAAGGCGAGCTGATATACCGTGGCTACAGTATAAACGATATTGTGGCAAATACCACAGGAAAAGGACGCTTCGGATTTGAGGAGACCGTTTACCTGCTTCTGTTCGGACAGCTCCCCACAAGGTCGCAGCTGGAAAGCTTCAATGGGATACTGACTGATCTCAGGGAGCTTCCCGCAGGTTTTTCTGAGGATATGATATTTAAAGCGCCTTCAAGGAATATAATGAATAAGATGGCTCGTTCCGTTCTGGCTCTGTATTCCTACGACGATGATCCGGAGGATCCAAGTCTCGAAAAGGAGCTTCTCAGGGCAGTTTCGATAATAGCAAGGCTTCCGTCAGCTATGGTGGACGCATACCAGATAAAACGGAGAGTGTACGACCACGAAAGTCTTTATATGCACCCCCTCAATCCCAACGAGTGTACAGCAGAAAGCATCCTGTCAACATTAAGACCGGACAGAGTGTACACCGAGGAGGAAGCAAGGCTTCTTGACCTTATGCTGATACTCCATGCCGAGCACGGAGGAGGAAACAACTCCACCTTTACCTGCCGCACTCTTACATCTTCGGGAACGGATTCCTATTCCGCATATGCAGGAGCAATAGGCTCGCTGAAAGGACACCGTCACGGCGGAGCAAACTTCAAGGTAATGAACCAGCTCGATGAGTTAAAGGAAAATATTTCGGACTGGAAGAATGACGGTCAGGTGGCTGATTACCTTGCAAAGGTGATAAAAGGAGAAGCAGGAGACGGAAAAGGACTTATCTACGGAATGGGACACGCGATCTACACGCTGTCCGACCCGAGAGCGGTCATATTAAAGGAAAACGCTGTCAGACTTGCTAAAGACACTGAATTTGAGGCTGAATTTGAGCTTCTGGAGGCAGTCGAACGGCTTACCCCGGAGGTCTTTGCAAAGGTCAAGGGCAGCTCCAAGGTAATGTGCGCAAACGTTGACCTGTATTCGGGACTGGTATACAGAATGTTAAAGATCCCTGTGGAGCTTAACACACCGCTGTTTGCAGTATCCCGCATAGCAGGCTGGTCCGCACACAGGATAGAGGAGCTTCTCACCGGCAAGCGGATAATCCGTCCTGCGTATAAAGCAATGGCAAAA
>JAFLUJ010000346.1 GCA_022511485.1 Oscillospiraceae bacterium
AGGGGGTTCGGGGGATGACCCTTTTTCAAAAGGGTCTCCCCCGATAGGAGCGCAGAAACAATATACTAAATTATGATCTGCTTTACTATTCATAATATAATACATCTATGAAACAATTCTGTGCAACATCCCCTCAGCGTTTACATTATTCAGTTTCTTTATTTTTTTTCATATTCTCAGCAGCTGAGAAAAACGCATCTACGACCACCGGATCAAAATGTGTACCGGAGCCCTCCCTGATGATGGCATACGCTTTTTCAAGGGGCATGGCGTCTTTATAGCAGCGTTTGGAGGTCAGTGCGTCAAAAACGTCAGCTACAGCCATGATCCTTGCACAAAGCGGGATCTCTTCTCCGCTTATGCCGTAGGGATAGCCTTTTCCATTCCATTTCTCATGATGATAGGCTGCCATTTCCACCGCCATGTTAAGATACTCCGACTCGCCAAGCTCTTCCTTTGCATGGATAAGCAGTTCCTTTCCTGCCGTGGTATGGGTCTTCATGATCTCAAATTCTTCGTCTGTCAGTTTTCCCGGCTTATTAAGGACGGCGTCCGGTATATGTATCTTTCCGATGTCGTGAAGCGGAGCTGCCACCACCATATCTCCCATATAGCTGTCAGTCAGAATATCACTGTATACGCCCTGCCTTTTAAGCTCCTTTGCAATGTCCTCCACATATTCCGCTGTGCGTCTGATGTGTCCTCCGGTATTGTCGTCCCTGTTTTCGACCACCTCAGCCATAAATGTTATCATACCGGACTGCATATCAGAGACCTGTTCATGGTAAAAGGAGCGCTTATTGCCCTGTACGATCAGCACGATGATCGTGATCGTCATGATAAATGCCGCCATACTGCCGATACCGATAAATGACATGACTTCCGGTCCGTAAGAGCTGCCAGCCGCCTGTTCATTTGCTCTGTCTCCCACGATCTGCATTATACTTGAATTGGAGAAGAACATCATCAGGATACCCACAAGCCAAAGCAGACACTTTTCTGATCCCCGCAGGCTTCTGCGCTTCATATTCTCATTGAACCAGATGCGCCACTTTCTCCCCTTTACACAGAACAAGATCAACAGTGCGAACAATATCCCGTAAACCATAAGCTGATATACCTGTGTTTCCTGCTCTGACAGAGAAAGCAGATATGGCGGTACAAGTATGATCGGGACCAAAAGTCCGTTGAGAATACCCAGAAGCGGTACCATCAGGAACAGTCCCCGAAGCCGGTGCTTTTTCCTGCCAAGACAGATATTCAGTCCGATCAGGACACCGGCTGCCATTATTGCTGCGTCTATTCCAAAAACAAAAAATGCGACGGCAATAATGAAAAAACTGATCCCGTAAAAAATACGCTGCTTCTTAGTTTCCATATCAGGCTCTAAGAATACATACTTTTTTGATAAAAAACCGCTAAATGTAACTGCCGCTGTTTCCAATAAACAAATTAGCTCTGCTGCCATCTCAATGCTTTCTCCCCCATTATTTTTTATGTTCAGGACAGGTCCGCAGACCGTGACCATCCCCCGGTTTGTTGTCACCACCGTCATAATTCTTCCTATGCGCATGATCATATGGGAACAGGTGCTTATTCCTTGATAAGAGAATATGCAGTGATCTTTTTGATAGGACGGCACAGAAGTACTCCAATAATTATATTTACTAACGTTAATATCATCGCCATGATAAGAAGCATAAACAGGGGAATATCAAAATTATTTTTCATTGCACCGATAACACCGAATATGCCGTTAAACATAGCAGGGAGATAAGCAATGCCGATGACCGCGGAAAGCAGTGCTCCCAGCAGCACCACGGGAGTAATGCTGCCTACGGTCTGGATAATAAGCTGCGCACTTGTGAATCCCATCGCCTTGTAGATACCGAAATCTGTTTTCAGATCGGTGAGCATGGAGTTCATTATTACATATAGTATCAGCAGTACGATCAGGACTGTTATGATAAACAGCGCTGCTGCAACAATTGTTATCAGGGATGAATACATCATCTGCATACTTTCCGTTTCCTTTGCAGCATTGCTGACGCTGACGGTATACTCGTCATATTCACCGTCCAGCTTGCTGACAAAGGAGTCGATATCTGCGCTGTCCTCCATATAAAGATTCATCGAATACAGGGGAACATCGGACAGATTTTCATATCCTGTTTCGGTGATCTCTGCGATAAGACCGTTATTATTTATACTCTGGATATATCCTATAATTTTATACTCATAATCATTTCCGTTAAGGGACAGCCTGAATGTATCGCCTACCCCATAGTCAGCGGAAAATTCGCTGCCCACAGCAATTTCATCTGCTGCCTGCGGGTGACGTCCCTCATAGACAATATTATTTTCAAGGAGGGAAAAGTCCTCGCAGACGATAACGGGAATACTTCCGTCCGAGTATTCTGTCATTGAGATTCCGTAATTTACATGACGGACATTCTCTCTGTCAAGGATATTTTTCAGCTCGTCAAAATGCTCCTCATCCGACTGTACCCTTATATCGGGAAGCTCCTCAGAAAGAGTGGTGAGAAAATTATCCGGGCGGATATTTACATTATAAAGCAAAACTCCTGTAAATGTCAATAGTATCATCATAACAAATGTCACTGCAAACAGAAGGACGTTCCGTCCCATAGATACGCTTGATTGTTTGAGTATCAGATTGAATCCGATCGGACCGCCTGAAGTATCCAGAGGAAAATGATTTTTCACTGCCGGCTTTAATGGGTCGATCCCTCTTATAGCGTTGATAGGCTCGAGACGCTTTATTTTTTTCGCTGCCAGAACGGTAAATAAAAATACTGCTGCAAGAATAGTTATTATGGAAATGCAGGCAGCGGAAATGTCAAACACGGGAGTATAGGAAAATCCGGACTGTACCGCAAGCACATACGCAACAACAGGTATCAGCACATAGGACGCTGCCACGCCTGATATAAGACCCGCACCGCATACTATAAGATATGGTATTACCTGACTGAACATGAGCATCCTGCTTGTATAGCCTATTCCTTTTAACACTCCCATTTCGTTTATTTCTTCGTCAATGGTATTCTTTATCCTGAAACGGGCAAGGAAAATGCTGACGATAAGCACCAGCAATGCAAATACCGCAAGGAGCAATACTATAGTATTGGATACCATAGTCCTGCTGCCTTTTGTAGTCTCACGGTCAAGGAATGTTATTGTGGGGATATTTTTATCCTTAAGGACGCTGCTTGCATTTTTCTTCACTGTTGAGGTCGCAAAGCCATCATCTGCTTTTATCAGATACTCGGTAACGGAAGTAAAATTTTCATCCTCCGCCAGTGTGTCATAAGCCTCGTCAGAAAGATACCAGCCGACAAATCCTGTACCATAGTTGCCGTACTGCATTTCGTTTACCACACCGCCGACTGTAAAGCTGTATTCCTTGCCATCAATGATGAAGCGTATGCTTTCACCGGGCTTATAACCGCCCAGCTCCGAAAGATACAGGGGGATATATGCTTTCATTTCATCAGACGTGTCGGTCTTATCGCTGACTGTATGCTTTGTCAGCTCCCGTTCGTCGTCAAGACGGTAGAAATATGTATTCATTGTAAATTCGGAATCCTGAAACTCCTGCACAGCCACAGAAGCGAAAAGAGCCTCGTTTGATCTTACATTTGATACCCCTTTCATATTTAAAATATCATACGGAAGCTCATCGTAAGCTAAGGCAGACGGTACAGTCACGCTCAGATCAGCGGTATTCAGCTCATCAAACAATGAATCGTAAGCTGCTCCGGTCTGGAACAGAAGCACAAGGGAGGTGTTCAGAATTACAGCGGTGATAAGCATAACAATACCGAAGGAAATAAACTGTCCCTTTGCTTTTTTAAGATTGTGGAGAATAAGATTTCCCATATTACCACCCCATCTCCTTCAGAAAATCTTCAAGCTTCTTTGTACGGTCAGCATTGTTTGCAGTATATGTCCCCAGATCACAGTCTCCGAAGATAGTACCGTCCTTGATATACACTACTCTGTTGCCCCGAAGCGCGGATTTCTTATCATGAGTTACCATGATGATGCTTTGTCCGGCAGCGTTGAGCTTTGAAAAAACATCCAGCACCGCGTCGGAGTTGTTGGAGTTCAGCGCGCCCGTTGGTTCGTCGGCAAAAATAGCGGATGGCTGATTGACAGCCGCTCTTACGATACCTGCCCTCTGAGCCTCACCGCCTGAAATAAGGGACGGAAGCTTCTTTCTCGTAGCGGGAGGTATATTCACCATATCGAAAAGCTTGTTTGCCCGCTCCACAATATCGGCTTTGTTTTTGCTTGTAAGACTTCCAGCAGTTATAACATTGTCGATCAGATTCATTTTGTCAATAAGATATATCTGCTGAAAAACAAATCCGCAGTTTTTTCTTCTGAACACTGCAAGCTCGTCACTGTTCATTTTTGTGATCTCGCTTCCGCAAAAAGAAATAGTGCCGGCGTTGGGAGTATCCATACCCGAAAGTGAATACATCAGCGTTGATTTTCCGGCGCCGGACGCTCCCATTATTACAGTGAAATCTCCCTTATAAATATCAATGTCGAAATCAGAATAAATGACCTGCTCACTGTCACCAGAACCAAAGACCTTTTTCAGATGCTTTGCAGAAATAATGACCTCTTTTTCCATAAATATGACCATTTTCCCATCAGGGAAAATGTGTCCTCCTTTCTATATCATTCTGATCTATTAACTGTCGGATAAATCCAAGCGTGCCTGATGGAGCACCCAGTGTTTTTTCCACCATGTCAATAAAAACTTCAACCTCTCCATAGGAAAAATTCCCGTTGTCGAACAGATGCTGGCTCACTATCAGGATCATTCTGACCCGTTCTTTGACATGGTCACAGGTAAACATCCCCTGTGCGATCCCTTGCTCCACCACATCTGCCAGAAGCGGAACTGCTTCTTCAACGATCTTTCTGCCGATCTTTTCGTGCATGATGATATTTTCCCTCTGATTCAATGCATCGGCAATATTGCTTTCACCCTGTTCCGGACGAAGGGATACGACAATTCCCGCCAGCTTCTGAGGGACAGGCATCGGTGCAGACACAACCTCTTTTGCACGACCGACTTCATCTTCTATCATCATATTGATGACCTCTTCCAGAAGAGCTTCCTTGCTTGGGAAATGATAATAGTATGTTCCCTTTGCAATATGGGCTTCCGCAATAATTTCATCTATGCTTGTTTCCTCATATCCCTTCTGAATAAACATCTGATATGCTATCTTCAAAAGCTCCTGCTTTCGCTTTTCGCCCTTTTCTCCTTTCATTTTGACCTCCCACAGCTTCAGGCAACACCGCACAATAGCTGTGCGGTGTTGCCTTTATTACCGACTAATAGTCGGTTTTTATGTTCTGATTATATCACATCAGAAATTCCTTGTCAAGAAGAAAACCGACTAAAAGTCGGTTTTAAAAATTTTTGTGTGATCCACCAAAAATAATTGTTCATAAAAGGTTTTTTTATGAACATCAAACAAAAGCCAGATCAATGAGACTTTCCAGCCGGCTGCGTCTCCGCTGTGAAGAAAATGTGTTGAAATACCAAAAAAATTATAATATTTTTTTAAAACCCTCGCCAAACAGAAAAAAATGTGGTATAATATTTTGAGTACCTTCATTTTGTTTTAAGGAGACCATAATAATGACAGACAGCTTTATAAATACTTTAAAGCAGCTTTATATAAATGCATCAGTGCCTGTTGTGATCGCCGGAAAGGATCTGGGTATCCTGTGGAGAAACACCCTTTCGGAGCTGTCCCCCGGCATCCCGGAGGAAGAAGTGCTCCGGGAACATCTGAGCAGAAGCCGCCCTTCCGGACTTATCCGCAAGACCTCCGGAGGCGTCGTTTACTGCTTTAACGTGTTTCAGGCCGAAGATCCTTCCGATAAAAATAATATATACTATATTATAGAGACAGTTGATACGGAAAAACATACAGTCTCCATTGATAATCCTGATGTGCGGGATTTTGTCACATACCTGTGTTCAAAAATAAGGCTGGCTCTGGAAAATATCACCCGGACTGCCGATGAGCTTTTTGACGCTGTGTCTGTGGGAGACATCAACGGGGAAAAAATTACCGGCGGTCTTAACCTGATAGACAGAAGTATCATGTCCGTGGCAAAGGAAGTTATACAGCCGGAGCAGCTTTATCATCTGCTGGATAAGGACGGCAAAACAGCTACGCTTTCTATGGACAGTGAGCTCCGGAATATCATCGGAGAGGTAAAAAGCTTTTTCGGAAACTCCGTAAGCGTCAGCGGAGACTGTCCCAAGCATATTTTTTTCCGCATGAACAGGATCATCTTTGAAACGGTCATTGCAGAAATGACGGCGGAATGCTGCGGCTCGGAGCTTTTCCCTGATATGCTGGTATATGCGGTAAAAAGGACTGACGCCAATCGTGCCGAGATCTCGGTAAGATCCGTAAATACAAGCGGAAATCCAAATACGGCTTATGATTTTTCTCCCAGAGAGGCGGACATCAGAGGTGTAAACCGACACGTATTTTTCGATCATGTGTGCAGTGTGCTTGCTGAACAGAACGGAGCAGTATTCAATCGTTCTGTGCTTCCGGACGGTATACTATATAAAATGGAGCTGGATGTTCTCCCAAAAGGTTCGGCCGTTATTGCAATGACCTCCGCCGATTATTTTTCGGAAGAAGTACAGCGCTTCGGCGTGATCGCTATGTCACTGGCAGATTTCTATCACACTGAAAGATACCATTATATAGATCCGTCAAGAATAGATAATAATTGTTCGGACAAGGAATAAAGAAAGGATGTTTAAATTGAAAGATTCACTTTTAAAAAAGACCTGTACAGCAGCTCTTGCTGTTCTGCTTGCGGCTTCCCTGCTGACAGGATGTAAGGATAATACAAGCGTTGAAGATGAAACAGTCACATCCTCTGAGACAGTCTCACAGACAGATGAGGCCATGGAGTTTTCAACAGAAACCCGTCCCATTGAAGAAGGAGACGACTATGCAATAAACAAGATAAACAATAAATCTCCAGAGGACGCTCTTCCCGGCGGATATAAGCTGATGGATTACAGTGAAGAAAATCAGGGAAAGCTTTATGTAAGTGAAAAGTCAAATGTCATAATCCGGGCATACAATTATAATGAGGATCTTCTTGATATGGCAACATGGGCAGACAGTGCCTGCGCTGCAATAAGGATCTCAAACATGATGGCTGCCTGTGACACCATTTTTGAAGAACCTAAGGATGTAAAGGTCTGCGGATTTGACGGTATTTGTTACGACACCGAAATAATCCAGTATCAGTTTTCCAAGACTGAGACCGATGAGAACGGCGAACCGCTTAAAGAAGAGATGTACCGTATAAGGGGAAGAAACTACTTCTTCTATTCCGAACAGGACGCTTACGTTATTATGTTCACTACAAGGAAAGAAGACTGGGACGAACAGGCTGTGCTGTTCGAGGAATTTGTAAAGGATCTTGAAGTCACCAAAATAGACTATTGATCGTCATCAACCATTTGAGAAGCAACAGAAAGGGGAGTTTGCCCGATGCTTGACCATATAAAGTCTGATATTGAATCCGTCAAAAGACGAGACCCTGCCGCAAGGAGCACTCTTGAAATACTCCTGACCTATTCGGGACTTCATGCAGTGCTTATGTACCGTGTTTCCCACTGGTTCTATACGAAAAAGCTTTATACCATTGCAAGATGTATCTCACAGATCGCAAGACTTATCACGGGTATAGAGATACATCCGGGAGCAAAGATCGGAAAGGGATTTTTTATAGACCACGGCTCGGGAGTTGTGATAGGAGAAACAACTGAAATAGGTGACTACTGTCTTGTCTATCAGGGAGTTACTCTGGGAGGTACGGGAAAGGAAAAGGGAAAGCGTCACCCTACTCTCGGAAATAATGTTATGGTAGGCGCAGGAGCAAGAGTTCTCGGACCCTTCAAGGTGGGGGATAACGCCAAGATAGCCGCCAATGCAGTGGTTCTGGAGGAAGTCCCTCCCAACTGCACCGCTGTAGGAGTTCCGGCAAGGATAGTCCGCAGAAACGGAAAGAGGGTCAATGACCTTGACCAGATACACATTCCCGACCCTGTTGCACAGGAGCTGTGCGCTCATCTTATCCGCATCGAAAAGCTGGAAAAGCAGATCAAGCGTCTCGAAATAGCGGAGATAGGAAACAGGCTCAACGGCGGGAAATAAATCAGGAGGATAAACATGAAGCTCTATAATACATTAACAAGAACAAAGGACGATTTCAAGCCCCGGTTCGAGGGCAAGGTGTCCATGTATACCTGCGGTCCTACGGTCTACCATTATGCTCATATAGGAAACCTCCGCAGCTATATAATGGAGGACGTCCTTGAAAAGTATTTCCGCTTTACAGGATACGACGTAAAGCGCGTCATGAACATAACCGACGTGGGACATCTTTCAAGCGACGGAGACACCGGCGACGACAAGATGCTCAAAGGAGCGAAGCGGGAGCATAAGTCCGTTATGGAGATCGCGGAGTTTTACACAAAGGCGTTTTTCGAGGACTGCAAAAAGCTGAACATCAAAACTCCCGATGTTGTAGAGCCTGCTACCTCCTGCATTGACGAGTTTATCCGTGTTATATCCTCCCTTATTGAAAAGGGATACGCTTACGAGGCGGGAGGCAATATTTATTTTGACACCTCCAAGCTGAAAAAATATTACGTTTTCAACGATTTCAAGGAGGAGGACTTAGCCGTAGGCGTCCGGGAGGGCGTCGAGGAGGACTCCAACAAAAGGAACAAGGCGGATTTTGTCCTTTGGTTCACAAAATCCAAGTTTGACGATCAGGAGCTTAAATGGGAAAGTCCCTGGGGTCTTGGTTATCCCGGCTGGCATATCGAGTGCTCATGCATAAGCATGAAAAATCTCGGGGAATATCTGGACATCCACTGCGGAGGTATCGACAACGCTTTTCCCCATCATACAAACGAGATCGCTCAAAGCGAAGCATATCTGGGACATGAGTGGTGCAATCATTGGTTCCATGTTCTCCATCTTAATACGGACAACGGCAAAATGAGCAAGTCCTCCGGAGAGTTCCTCACGGTTTCCCTGCTTGAAGAAAAGGGCTACGATCCGCTGGTGTACAGATTTTTCTGCTTGCAGTCCCACTATCGTAAGTCGCTGGTGTTCAGCTATGAAAATCTGGACAACGCCGCGGCGGCTTATGAGAAGCTTGTGGCGAAGATCGTCCCCCTCCTTGAAGGTACGGGAGACATAGACAAGGAAAAGTACGCAGAGCTGAAAAAGAATTTCACCGACGCTATGGACAACGACCTGAACACGGCTCTTGCAGTCACGGCGGTATATGATGTACTTAAAGCGGACGTTTCAAATGCAGCGAAGCTGGCTCTTATAAAGGAGTTTGACAGCGTGCTGTCTCTTGGACTTGTGGAAGCCGCACAGAAGCAGGCTGAGAAGAGTTCGGGAGCGGGTGAGGAGATTCCCTCGGAAATAGCCGAGCTTTTAGAGCAGAGAAAGGCTGCCCGTAAAGAAAAAAATTTCGCCCTTGCGGACGAGATAAGAGACAAAATTTCTGCTCTCGGATATGTCGTTACAGAAACAAGAGAGGGAACTAAGGTCACTAAGAAATGATATAGCCAGTAAGCAGAAGACCTTTCTGCTTGCTGTGGATATGCGGGGAAACAGGTTATGGAAGTACCAAATAGTTTTGACGAAATATTAGACCGTTATGAGCCTATTAAAGAATATGCAGTCAGGAATTTTTCAGAATTTAAAAATCGTGCCGATAATGCCGAAGTAATAAAATACGGCACTGATTGTAACGACATAGGCTGCTTGAACCCTAAATTTGAACGGGCTATCTGCAAGGCAAGATACGGAAGATATTTAAAGAATAAGCCAGAGGACGGTATTGAATATACGATTTATGCGTTTTCACAGGATATGCATCCGCTGCGTGTACGGAAAAGCATTGCTGATGGGAAATATGGTTTTTCTTGCGCAACTTACTATTTTTTTGACTATAACGGCATAACATATGCGTGTCCGTTTCATGGGGACACGGATGAACCATATATAGGCGGCGAAATATACGTATTTATTTATCATAATGAGCGGCTGACTGAATTTGGATTTTTTGATCGCTCCCGTGTTCATTTAAAGATTGCTGACTACGATAAATATCCCCGGGTATATTTAACGGTACATGATTTTTTAAGAGATAAAAGACATTATTCACGTAATGAATATCAATATCATAAATGGCTCTATGAATATGAAGAGACTTTGAGAGGGAAAATTATTGACCTTAAAATGACCGGCAGTGATACTTTATATAAACGATGGCCTGAATTTGAGGGGACATAAGCTTTCGGACTGCCTGAAATATAACTGCACAGCAAAAAAGAGCCGCCTTTTGGCAGCTCTTTTTTATTTACTGATTATGAATCAGAATTAAAGCTCAGCGAAGTACTTGATAGTTCTTACCATCTGAGATGTGTAGGAGTTCTCATTATCATACCAGGAAACAACCTGTACCTCATAGAGGTCGTCGGTGATCTTGGAAACCATTGTCTGTGTAGCATCAAAGAGTGAACCGTATCTCATGCC
The DNA here is from genome assembly GCA_022511485.1 of Oscillospiraceae bacterium. Classification (GTDB taxonomy): domain Bacteria; phylum Bacillota; class Clostridia; order Oscillospirales; family Ruminococcaceae; genus RGIG8773. The sequence goes on from JAFLUJ010000346.1 coordinate 10,662, forward strand.
GATAACGTCGGAAGAAACGATCTGATCCTCTGTGTAGCCGTAGGACTCGGAAG
>JAFLUJ010000347.1 GCA_022511485.1 Oscillospiraceae bacterium
GTTGTCATAGTAGCATACACAGCAGTCAGCAAGCTCCACAAGCCGGGCATTACGCACTTTCATACAGCCGTCATAATAATAATCTGATGTGTACTCTGTATCATTGGCAGAATTTAAGATCCTTCTATATTCTTCTTTCTGCATATCGTTCCACCTGGCAGTCTGTTCCGCCTCTGAGCATGGGAGAACAAGGTGCAGCTTAATATGTGGATATTTTTTTCTAAGATCAAGCACAATCTGTTCACACAGCATATCCCAGCCCAGCGCCCCTCCTGCATAAAAGTCAGCAGCACCATTCTCAATTAGGTCAGTCAACGTTTTATTGAGCAGCGCCAAGAGCTCGTTTGTTATTCTTACATTTCTATGACCTGTAAAACAAACTGATTTTATCATGTACACCTCTCCTTTATAATACTATTTTACGCAATTATTGAGTAAAAGTCAATACTCAGTTTCTGAATACAGCATAATAAATGCAGAGGTGATTATTTTGAAATTACAGCTGCGTTTACGTATTCGTGATCTGCGTGAAGACAATGACGTGTCACAAACAGAAATGGCTAAGCTATTAAGATGCTCTCAGCAAACATACTCACGTTATGAATCTCATACTACAGAAATACCATTGGAATCCCTGATTTTTCTTGCCGAATATTATGATACAAGTGTAGATTATCTACTTGGGATAACCAAACAGAAAAAGCCATATCCGAGAAATTAAGTCAACTAAATTATATCATATAACTTACCGTTTGTCAACTCTATAGAGTTAATCATTTACCGCTTTTTAAGTTACAATAATAACAGTAATTTAAAAGCGGGTGATAAATTGACACTTACCAATGCTATCCAGTCCAGAATAAAAGAGCTTTGCAGCGAAAGAAACATTACAATAAACAAACTGTCAATAATATGCGGTATAACTCAGTCAACACTTAATAACATCTTTACCCGCAGTGAAAACAAGCCGACAGTTTCAACGATCAAGAAAATATGTGACGGATTAAATATTACTCTGTCCGATTTTTTTAACAGTGACTATTTTAATAATTTGGAACAAGAAATCAAATGACTGCCGCGATGATGAATCGGACAGTCATTTTTTATGATCTGCTTCCATAAAGCTCTGTAATGTTGTCAGCTATCTCCCTGAAAACAGGACCGCAGGCTGAATTTCCGGATGTCCCACCCTCCACAAGAACAGTGACAGCATACTTGGGGGCGTACGAGGGAAAGTACCCGGTAAACCAGCAGTTAAGGATCTCATTTCCCAAGTCGTCGAAATTTCCCGTCTGAGCAGTGGAGGTCTTCCCCGCCGCAGCCGTCTTATCCGGCTTGGACATAGAATTATTTGCCCGTACAGTGTCCGACATGAAATTTTTCAGCTTGCGGGCAGTGGCGTATGATATAACGCGTTTTCCAGCATTGATATTACTGTATTCCATATCCCCGTTTTCATCAAGGAAACCCTTTATCAGCACAGGCTCGTTCAGGACGCCGTTGTTTGCAATGGCGGAGGTCATAGTGCATATCTGTAACGGAGTGGCAGTAAGCATACCCTGTCCGAAGGACATATTCGCCCTTTCGGCAGCAATGGCAATATCAGCAGGAGTTTGCAGATTTCCGGAGGCGGACACCATACCCGGACAAAGCTCCGTTTCAGTCCCGAAGCCAAATCCGGAGGCAGTTTCAATATACTTTTCATTGTCGATATACTCGCTCAGAGCAATGAAATAGGTGTTGCAGGATTCAACTATAGCCGTCCCCATGTCCAGCTCCCCATGTCCTCCCCACTTGTGACAGTTAAAGATCTGTCCGTATACATTTGCAGAGCCTGTGCAGATGTAGCTGTATTCGGGACTTATCCCCTCTTCCAGTGCAGCAGCGGAGGTAACAAGCTTGAAAATAGATCCCACACTGTAAGCGGAAAAAGCCCTGTTAATGAAAGGAGCATCCGGGGCGCTGAGGGAAGCGGAAATATCCGACGTATCAAAGTCCGGACAGCTTACAACAGCACGTATCTCCCCTGACTTGATGTCCATAACAACTATTGCACCACGTTTGATATTGTATTTTTCCGCGGCAGATTCGCATATCTGCTGTATATTTTTGTCAAGAGTAGTTACTACTCCGCTTCTGACAGAACCTGCCTCCTCAATTTCTATGTCCAGACCATTCAGCGCGCTTCCCAGAGCGTCCACACTAAAGGTCGCTGAGTTAAGCGAATAGGATGACCTCAGCAGCTCATTGCAGGACTTTTCAATGCCATATATCCCCACGTTGTCGGAGGTGTATCCTATAATATGGGGAGCAAGCTGACGGCTGTCCGTCCGCACCCGGGAACGGAAAATAATAGCCCCGTCTCCGAGAGAATAAGCGCCGGAAGTCACCCTGCAAATGAAAGGAACTCTGCCGCTTATGCCGTCATAGTAGGTGTCCATGTCCGCAAGATAAGGCTGTATGCGTATAGAGCTGTCATGGTTAGGGATTATGACCGCCTCATATTTTTCCGAAAGATTCACCAGAGGTTCAAGATTGCAGTCGTATATCCCGGCATATTCCCCCACAGATTTTACGGTATAGTGACCCCTTCCAACGGAAGCGGCAGCTATCTGCTCATCATTTATAAGAAAAAACAGCCTTGCCGATAACGCTATGGAAGCGCTTACAAACAAGGCTAAGACTATAATAACTCTTTTCATAAAAAGCACCTCACGGATATTATTGACAACTCCGTGAAATACTATACTCTTATTTCACATAATAGCAGTAATCCAGAATTACATTTCCTTTTTCGTCAGGATTCGTATACCGGGGACACAAACAATTTTCAAAGGACCACACTCCCCCGTCAGCGTCCGTCCAGAGGGTCATTCCCTGACCTTTTACAACGTCAGCGCACTTGCCTGTGTCGTGAACTTCATCCTCCTTGCCGTATATCCAGCAAGTCCCCAGACCGACCGCCGGGAAATCAACGCACTCAAAGCCTTCCGGAACAGCAGTATCCGCAGGAGTAAACATACCTATCCAGTATTCAAAGGGCTTGTCCGGACACCTGCGTTCCAGACCAATATATCCCCCGCCGTTCTCCCATATTTTCAGAATGGAGTCCGTACCTCCCATAGCATTTTCCAGAGCATCAAACCAGCCGTTGGCGAACCATTCGCCCCACCAGCCTCCGAAATCCGGATATTTCTTTCCTATAAAGCGCATAGCGGGAACAGCTTCCCTGAATGTTTTGATAATTTCAGCCATCTTCATCTTTCCTTTCAGAGATTTCAAGCGGAACATATATCCGCTCGGAGTATTTCCTGCTGGATTCCACATAGCTTTCAAATTCAAAGCCATCACCCCTGCGATAGCCGCTTTGGGGAAGCCATTTCTGATATATCCATTCCCATGTGCGCCGGATGACTGTCACAAAGTCGTGCTGAGACGCAGGCGGTGTGTCGAACACAGCGTAAAGACCTCCTGAGATGTCAAGACCTATCGTGTCAGCAGTGTCCCCTTTTGCCTCATCTGTACGTATTCCGATGTAATAGTCCAGATTTTCGGTTTGAGGATTCCAGAGCATGACTCCGAAGTCCTCTGTTACCGCACCTCCGGAAAGACGTTCTGAACGCTTTTCTGCATTGTATCTGTTCCAGCAGCCTGGAGCAAGCTCTCCTCCGAATGGATATACCACCAGAGAAAAGCTGTCCAGATACCGCATGGACACCTCCGGACGCAGCTCGTCCGGACACAACTCAAAGGGCTGAAACAGCCTCAGACTGCAATTCGCCGTCCTGAATTCCGTGGGCAGGATATTATGCTCTTTTTTGAAAGCCCGGGTAAAATTCTCCTTGGAGTTGAAGCCGTATTCAAAAGCAATGTCCGACACAGGACGTCTTTCGTCGCCTATACGCCGGACGATCTCAGAAATACGGCGTTTGCGTATGTAATCAGCAGGAGTAAGCCCGACAGTATTACGGAACACACGCAGAAAGTGGTACTCAGAGTATCCTGCAACACTCGCCAGAGCGGAAATATCAAGAACGCCCTGCCTGTCATCCTTCAGGTGTTCCTCAATATAGGTGATAACTCTTTGAATGTGCGGAATATGTGCCTGTTCCATGCTTTGTCAGCTCCTGTATAATTATACTATAACCGCCTTTGAAAGGATTGATAAAAATTGCTGTCTTACCGGACAAGGAAAAGCGCGACGCAAAAATAAAAAAGGTAATTGATAATCTCCAGAAAACATTGGAAGATTAACAAATTCAAAGGGTGTAAGTTCTTTTCAGGAGCTGTACACCCTTTTATTTTCGTAAAAATATTACCTCTTTAACTTTGCCGCAGTAAGAGTATTTTTCATCAGCATAGCAATAGTCATAGGACCAACACCACCGGGAACAGGAGTTATGTACCCCGCCTTGTCAAAACAAGCGTCATAGTCCACATCTCCGCAGAGTTTCCCGTTTTCGTCCCGGTTCATGCCAACGTCAATAACCACAGCTCCCTCCCTGACCATGTCGGGAGTAACGAACTTCGCCTTTCCTACAGCAGCCACAAGAATGTCCGCCCTTGCACATATCTCAGCAAGATTTTTTGTGCGGGAGTGACAGATAGTCACCGTTCCATGCTTGTGAAGCAGAAGCATCGCCATAGGCTTGCCAACGATATTACTCCGACCGATAACAACGCAGTTTTTACCGCAGACATCAACTCCTGTCTCAGCGATAAGCTCCATTACTCCCGCAGGAGTACAGGGCAGGAAGCTGAAATCTCCTATCATAATGTGACCCACATTCTGGGGATGGAAAGCATCCACGTCCTTTTCCGGACGAATAGCATTGATAATGGAATTCTCGTTTATCTGCTTTGGAAGCGGAAGCTGCACAAGGATGCCGTTTACCTTGTCGTCGTTGTTGAGCTTCTCCACCAGTTCAAGAAGCTCCGCCTCGGTAGTCTCCTCCGGAAGCGCATACTCATAGGAGTTGAAGCCTACTTCTTCACAGGCTTTCTTTTTGTTGTTTACATATACCCTTGAAGCGGAATTGTTGCCCACTATTACCACCGCAAGACCTATCTGAACGCCCTGCTTTTTAAGCTCCTCTGCTTCCTTGCGGACAGCCTCCTTGACCTTTGCGGAAACCGCCTTGCCATCAATTATCTGCGCCATCTGTATGATCCTCCTCCGTTTTCACTTCTTCGGTATCATTTGTATCCTCATCATCGGTGAGCCTGTCCTCCGGACGCAGCTCCCCGTCTTTGTTTGCCTTAGCTGCCTTTTTAGCCGCAGCTTTTTCCTCAGCAGCCTTGAATTTCGCCTCAGTCTCAGCAAGCAGCTGCTTTGATTCCTCGGTGTCCTTGTAGAAAACGTACTCCCCGTCCATTCTTATCTTGTGACGCATGAAAATTATCGCCGCTATTGCTGCAACAATGCATATTCCCGCCACAAGCTGGGAGATCCTCAGATGTCCCACCATCAGACTGTCAGTCCGCAGACCTTCGATCATCAATCTTCCCAGACCGTACCAGCCGATATACAGGAAGAACAGCTCTCCGTCAAATTTTCTCCGCTTTGAGTAAAGATGGAGAAGTACGAATCCAAGAATACACCATAGGGATTCATACAAAAAGCAGGGATGAACAGGCAGAGACGGGTCAACGGAAACTCCGGTCAGATCAAGGATACTTGCCGCATTTGCTTTAAGCTCTGCCTGAATACGGGGACTTGTCATACCCCAGGGAAGCTCTGTATTACTGCCGAAGCACTCATGGTTGAAAAAGTTTCCCCACCTGCCCACAGCCTGACCGATAAGAAATCCCATTCCCGTCAGATCAAGCAAAGGCAGAAGACGAAGCTTGCGTATTTTTGTCACGATACCTCCCACAAGAACCGCACCTATAAGTCCGCCGTAAATGGCAAGTCCGCCGTTGTGAATGTTGAAGATGGAGGACAGATCGTCCTTGTACTGATCCCAGCTCATAATAACATAATAGAGCCTTGCTCCGATGACCGCACCGATAAATCCTGCGAAAACTGCGTCGTTTGCCCTGTCATCGTCTATTCCGAAGCTTCTCATTCGCCTGAAGCAGTAGATGACCGCAAGCAGAAGCCCCACCATTATTAAAATTCCGTACCACTTTATGCTCAGTCCGAAGATAGTAAAAGCGTCACTGTAAACAGGAAACTCAATGCCAAGCTTCGGAAAAGAAATTGTGTTCCACTCCGGGTTTGTCAATTCTGCTCCTCCTCACCGCTGTCATTATTGACACTGTCAATAGGTTCTATGATGGAGATCGTGACATTTTTTGTATTGAACTGGTCATTCAGACGCTTTGTAACGTCCTCAAAGGTAACAGCCGCCACAGTTTCGATGACGTCAAATGCCGAAATTTTCTCCATACCTGCATTTATCATGGTGGTGGCAATAGCCTCCGCATCGTTGAGATCACGGATCAGAGCGCCGTAATAGGATTTCTTGATGATGTTGAAACGCTCCTCGTCAAGACCCTCTTTCTTACAGCGTTCTATCTCCTCAATGAGCTTATCTCTTACAAGACGTGGATTTCTTGACTCTCCTCCAAAAATGGAGCAGAAATAACCATCCCCCATAAAGACCTCCGAGGAAAACGAGGAGTTTATCAGACCCTCGTCATAAAGCCTCTTGTAGAAGGCAGAGCTTTCGTCCGCCAGCAGGGAAAGTACGAAATTCGTTTCGATCTCAGCCCGTACAGCTTCAAGACCCTTTGAAGGCTTTGCCTTGAACCCGATGTTGAACATAGGCATTGCAATTTCAAGCTTCTGTGTTACCTCCGGCTTGCAGACCGTCTCCGGTTCGTCTTCAAAAGCAGTTTCAAGCTCCGGATTATCGTTGTTCTTAAGGAGCTTGTCGCACATTTCAAGAACCTTGTCCTCATCAACATTTCCTGCAATACTAAGAACCATATTGTTAAGGTTGTAGAAGGTGTAGTAGCATTTGTACAGCAGGTCAGCATTGATCTGAGCAATGCTTTCCACCGTACCGGCAATGTCGATCTTTACAGGGTGATTGTGATACATACCCTGGAGCATATTGAAGAACACCCTCCAGCCAGCGTTGTCATCGTACATACGGATCTCCTGACCGATTATTCCCTGCTCCTTACGGACAGTCTCCTCAGTGAAATAAGGATTCTGCACAAAGCTGAGGAGTATCTCCAGAGAATCGTAAACGTTGTCCGTACAGCTGAAAAGATAGCAGGTCTTGTCAAAGGAGGTATAGGCATTTGCGGACGCCCCGGTCTTTGCATACAGACTGAATACATCACAGTCCTCGTTTTCAAACAGCTTGTGCTCCAGATAGTGAGCAATTCCATTTGGGACAGTTATAAAATCAGGCTCTGTCTTAGTTTTGAACTTAGTGTTTATAGAACCATACTTTGTTCCGAAAAGCGCATGAGTAGTGCTGTAGTCCTCCATTTTCCATATAAAAATGTCCAGACCTGTGGGATGCTTCACATAGGTATACTGCTCGCCTGTGCGCTCATTTCTGATGATCTGTTTTTCCATTACCTGTCACTCTCCTTTCCTGTAAGAACATACACCGTATCAAGACTGAGGGAATTTGCAGCTGCAATGATGTCATCCCGTGTGACAGCATTAAGCTTTTCGATCTGATCGTAAGGAGAATCGGATTTCCCGCTGTAGCTCTGATTGAAATACCAGTCTGCAATAGACCGTGCACCGTCGCCTATGCCTCTCAGAGTGTTTATCATAGCCCGTCTTGCGTTTTCCATTTCCTCGTCGGAGAAATCGCCCTTCTTAACAGCTTCAAGCTGATTGATGATCTCAGCCTCTGCCTTTCCGGTGTTTGTGTGCTCCACCCCGCTGTCCACATAAAGGACGCCCTTTTTGTCATTATATCCGGAGGAGCAGTAGTAGCAAAGACTGAGCTTCTCCCGGACGTTCATAAACAGCTTGGAAATAGGAGTAGCCCCGAAAACAGCATTCATAAGCTTCATAGACACACTGTTTTCATAATCAGTCTTGAAAGCCATGACCATTTTGCTCTGAGCAACATCATGAGGCTCGGTTACGCGGCACAGATCACTCTTAAGAGGAGACTTTTTGGATGTATTGTCTCCTGAATAAGCCCTGTCTATTTTGGAAAGCGCCTCAGCCAGTATGGTCTTGCAGCTCTCGGAAGCCTCTGCGCCTACAAAAATAATCTCTATCTGAGCAGTCTTCAACAGCTTTTTGTATTGTTCGTAAGCAGAAGCAGCAGTGATCTTTTCCGCCTGCTCCCTGCTGCCCTTTACGGAGACCGCCGCCGGTTCGTCCCTGAAAATGTTGAGATTTGCCCGTTTAAAGGCATAGGAACGCTTTTCATTGATCTCAGCGTCAATATCGTCAAGGAGCTCCTGCTTTTTAAGCTCGAAATCCTTTTCAAAGAAACGGTCATTTTCAATATGCGGATCGGTGAGGCAGCCTGCCAGCATTGAAGTCATTTCTTCTGTGATCTTTTCGCCCTCAAAGGTATAGCGATTGTTTATACACCCTGCCATAAGAGCCAGATCCTGACTGTCTCCTACCTTGGACACAGCGCCCTTGATGACTGCTCCGTAAAGCTCTGATAACTTCTTGTTCAGCTCTGTCAGCGTAGGAAAGCTCCCGCTGCTTCCGGAAAGCACATAAGGGATGATAGCGTTTACCGAAGCGTTTTCTGCCGAAAGCTCAGTAATAAGATGAATGATCATCGTATTTGTTTTCTGTCTGCTGTTGACAATAGTTGTATAATGGATACCGTCCCCCAGCTTCTCTCTGCTGTATTTAATTGCCAATTTTATCAACTCCCGTAACAATGATGAAATAAATCAGAATATGTTGTGAGAAAAATCACACTAGTATTTATTATAACACATCTTTTTTTATAATTCTATACCTTGACAAAAAAAAAGTTAAGGATTAAAATTAATGTATACAGAAATTATCATGTTATACAGTTTATCGGAGGGAATTATGGCTTTTAATAAGATCGACCCTAAGGAATGTCCATCGTTTTTAAATGATTTTTTTACTTATCAGCGTGTTGTGAAGATCAAAGCTGAAAGAACTCTGGAATCATATTATATTGATCTGAGACTGTTTCTGAGGTATGTCAAAATAGCAAAGGGCGCAGTTGACCCTAAAACGCCATTGGAGGATATAACAATTTCAGATGTTCCGCTGGAATATGTCAGAGATTTTTCAAAGCTTGACATACTTAATTATTTAAGCTATGTTGCAACAGAAAGAAATAACACCGCAAAGACACGTCACCGTAAGCTTGCTTCCCTGAAGGTATTCTACAGCTGTCTTTACCGTGATCTCAATCTTATCCCATATGATCCTACGAAAGATGTGGACTACCCTAAAATGCATGAGCATCTTCCAAAGTATCTTACCTTGAACGACAGCATAAAGCTGCTTGAAAACATGAACAACAACGATCCGTATTATTATAGGGATTACTGTATCATAACCCTGTTCATCAACTGCGGAATGCGTCTTAGTGAGCTTGTGGGACTTAATATGCAGGACGTGAACCTTGACGACCGTACCATGCGCCTGCTTGGAAAGGGCAACAAGGAGCGTATAATACACATCAACGATGCCTGCGCTTCATCAATAGTCCAGTATCTGAGTGAACGGAAGCCGTCGGCATCAGAACAGAATGCCCTGTTTTTAAGCAAGCGAGGCACCCGGATAACAAACAGGAGAGTACAGCAGATAGTTGACAATGCACTAAGAGACAGTAATCTTGATAATCAGGGATACTCCACACACAAGCTTCGTCACACAGCCGCAACTCTTTTGTATAACTATGGAAATGTAGACACTCTTATATTGAAGGAGATCCTCGGACACAAGAGCATTTCAACAACAGAGATATACACCCATTTAGGAAACGATTCCGTAAAAGAGGCTATGGACGCTTCACCACTTGCAAATATACAGAACAACAAAAAGCCATCCAAATGAACAATTGAGAAATAAGCGGGGAAGTCTATGCATCCCCGCTTATCTGTCTTTACTTGTCTTTACTTGCGCAGTGCCTTATGGAACACTTTTTTGCCCTTCTTGATAATTACCTCGCTGTCGATCTTCACCAGACCGTTAGGATCGGTGATCTTGTTGTCATCAACAGCGATACCTCCCTGCTGAACAAGACGTCTTCCCTCGCTCTTGGAGGGAACAAGACCGGTTTTCATAAGCAGATCAAGAATGTTTATGCCGTCAGCTGGGATCTCCGCCGCAGGGATCTCTGTGGATGGCATATTTTCAGTGTTTCCGCCTCCGCCAAAGAGAGCCTTTGCACCCTCCTGAGCCTTGTTTGCCTCTTCCTCACCGTGAACAAGCTTCGTAAGCTCAAAAGCGAGTATCTCCTTAGCCTTGTTAAGCTGACTTCCTTCCCAGCCGGACATAGCCTCTATTTCTTCAATCGGCAGGAATGTCAGCATACGGATACACTTCATAACGTCCGCGTCGGCAACGTTTCTCCAGTACTGGTAGAAATCAAAGGGACTGGTCTTTTCAGGATCGAGCCAGACAGCTCCCTTTTCAGTCTTGCCCATCTTCTTGCCCTCAGAGTTGAGCAGCAGAGTGATGGTCATTGCGTGAGCGTCCTTGCCAAGCTTCTTGCGGATAAGCTCCGT
>JAFLUJ010000348.1 GCA_022511485.1 Oscillospiraceae bacterium
TCAAGACGTTTTATAGATTGTTCAAAGTTCATAAAGCTTCCACTTCCTTATTTCTCACTAACAGACGCAGAAACCTCTCCGTCGGAAAACCGTATCCTGATCGTGTCTCCGACAGAAACCTTTTCTGCTGAATTTATCGGTTTATTATTCTTGTAAACGATAGAGTATCCCCTGCTTAATGTTTTCAGAGGACTAAGGCTGTCAAGCCGGGCAGCTCTTTCGGAAATATCTCCTGCCGCTCTTTGCAGTCCCATCTTATATGCCGCAGAAAGTCTTTTCTCACCGGAGATGATCTTTTCGGACAAAGCCGCAAGCTTTCCCTTAGGAGAAGCGGCTTCAAGCCGTTCAGACATCAGCTCCAACCTGTGGAAACTGGCTTCAATACGTGTCAGGAAAGTATTGTCAAGAGTCTTTTCAGCCGCTGAAAGACCGTTATAAAGTACGCTTATATCCGGAACTGCCAGTTCTGCCGCCGCAGAGGGCGTAGGAGCGCGCAGATCAGCCGCAAGATCGGCAATGGAGGTATCTGTTTCATGTCCCACAGCGGAAATTATGGGAGTATTGCAGTCATAGATACACCGTGCCAGAGCTTCGTTGTTAAACGCCGCCAGATCTTCCGGTGAACCTCCTCCTCTGCCGCATATAAGCAGATCCAGCTTTAAGCTGTCTGCATAACGGATAGCACCGCAAAGTGATTCAGGAGCGTTCGCTCCCTGAACGAGAGCAGGAAAGATCGTCACCTCTGCAATGGGATAACGCCTTGAAAGTATGTTGAGCATATCCTGTAGAGCCGCAGCGTCAAGGGAGGTTATAATTCCTATCTTCCGTGGCATTTTAGGCAATGGTTTTTTATGAGCTTCATCAAAGATGCCCTCATATAAAAGCTTTTCTTTAAGCTGTTCAAAAGCAAGATACAAAGCTCCCAGACCGTCTGGCTGCATATCCGAAACGTAAAGCTGATAAACTCCGTCCCGCTCAAAAACTCTGACGTCCGCCGCAACTATGACCTTCATTCCGTTTTGAGGAGCGAATTTCAATCTTACCGCCATGCTGTTGAACATTACCGCCTTTATGGCACATTCTCTGTCTTTCAGTGTGAAGTAAAGGTGTCCGGTTTTCGCATGGTTGGTAAATCCGGATATTTCTCCGGAAACCAGTATTCCATGGATTTTTTTGTCCTCCTTGATTTTGGAGGAAATGTATCTGTTTATCTGTGAGACTGTTAAGATCGCACTCATCTGCCGGACTCCTTCAGCGCCGCGAAAATTGCCGTCCCCGCTCCATTGTCACAGGAAAATTCCGGCTCGGCAAAATACGCGTCAAATTCATTTTCAAGCTGATCTCTTATAAGCTTGTCGGACATAACTCCCCCTGCAAAAACAATTGGCAGGTCTCCCCTGTTTTCAAGAGCATATCTTGCCATACCCTGTATAGCTGCAAGAACATATTGCAGACAATACTGCGCAATATCCTCCGTGGCTTCACCATCATCAAGCATTTTCTTACATTTATTTTCAACACCTGACAGAGAGCAGCTTCCATCTCTGATGACCGGTTTGATCCTGTATTTCCTATCACTTTTTTCTGCAAGAGCTTCAAGCTGTTTACCACAGGGAAAATCAAGTCCCAGCATAACTCCGGTGCGGTCAACTGCCTGTCCGGCTTTAAGATCGAGAGATGTGCCTATTTCTGTTACGAACAGGATATTTTCTTTATCCGGTTTTACAAGCAGACAGTCAGTCGTTCCTCCGCTTACATGAAAGGCGATAAATTCTCTTTCAGTAAAGTCAAGTTTTTCCGCCGAATACAGGGCTGCAAGGATATGTCCTATCTGGTGGGATGTCTTGTATACCGGTATCCCGGTTATCGCAGATACCGAATCTGCAAAGCCTTCCCCGCAAAGAAAACAGGGCATATATGAGCCATCAATATTTCTGGGACGAACCGATACTCCTATCGCTTCCGGAGTACTGTCCGAACCGTCAAACAGTTTTTTTATGACCATAGGAAGCTGCCTGGTGTGATGAAATACAGCATCACTTTGTCTCAGACCAAGCTCTCCCTTTTTAACAGGAAGCAGAAGCTTTGACTGGCTGATGCTGACACTTTCTGTATCGTACAGCGCAGCTGACGTGGTATAATTGCTTGTATCAATTCCCAGAATTTTCATTGTTTCTTGTCCTGAAAAACGCGCCAAGCAAACCGTTTACAAACTGAACGTCCTGCTCAAAGGCAAATTTTTTCGTAAGAATCACAGCCTCGCTTATCGCTACATTATCCGGAACTTTATCATCATAAAGCATTTCATAAAGAGCGATCCTGAGGATAGCCGCTGAAACTCTTGGGATACGGTTAAGCTGTCTTTTTTCACTGAACTCCGCAATGATCTTGTCAAGCTCATCGGCTTTTTCATCTACAGCAATAAAGAGCTTTTCCACATCGTCATTCATTTCAAATATATCTGCTTCATAAGCAGTCTCAATTACAGATTCGGTGGTATCATTTGTAAAGAACTTCTCAAATGTGAGAAAAAAAACCGCTTCTCTTATTTCACTTCTCTTCATTTACACAAACCTTTCGTTTTACGGGACATTTAAACGCAGAAAAGCAAGCCCTTCCCGTGAGAGCCTGCTTGACTGTTTATTCGTTGTCAAAAACAATATTTTTTACAAAAACATTGATCTTTGTCACTGCAATACCTGTCATGTTCTGAACATCGTCCTTGACCCGCTGCTGGATCTTTTCTGCGACGTTCTTCACCTTACATGAGCTTAGTACATCGATCTCAGTAAAAATTTCCACAGCTCCGTCATTTACCTTGACCGTTACCGCAGACGGCTGACACGCTTTTGGTGTAAAAAGCTGGTCAAAACGGAATCTACCTTTGGCGATACCGCATACTCCGTCAACACTGCTTATAGCCAGTTCAGTTATCTTTTCGATGACTCCCTCTGACACCTTGACGGAATTAACACATGGATCAACAGCTTTGCTCATAACAATACCCTCCGGTTTTATCCGGCTGACAGATAATGGATATTGCTGCCGTCAGCCTTTCAAAAAAATGTGTATAATACTATTATACCAGATTTTTTTGAAAGACACAACTACTTAACCTCAAAAATTCTAATATTTTCTGCGGGAATTGTCACCTCTGTTAATAAAATGTCTTTAATTTGTGCTGCTTCTGTAGGAACAAGACCCTCTGTCTTTACAACAATGTTGGCTGTTGAACCGTTGAGGTATACAACACAGTCTTCAAAGCCCTGTGCTTTTATAAGACTTTCAACAGTACTTTCGCTTTCTGAGAGCTTGGAGAGGTTTACTGCCTCAATAGTATATGTAGCAGTTTCCTCATCTGAAAGGTCTCCCCCGCCCATTATTGCAGCAAGAGTTTCAGCAGCTTCGTCGCGGGAGGTCATTCTTGCAATGCGTACTTGTGAAAAATAATCGCTTTCTCCGCCGGCGCTTACAAATGCCGCATCTCCGTAATTTGCAGCCTCAGCGCTGTCAGCAGGAAGATCTGCCGAGGTAATCTCCTCTGTAGAAGCGAATGCGTAATTCATATAGATCGCAACGCCAAGGATAAGCGTCAGGCACGCAAGGATAATGTGCTTTTTCCCAATAATAAGATTTGGTCTTCTCATAAATAATTCCTCCTATTCTTTTTTGAAAAATATACCAAAATGTTTGTCATACGACCATGTCTATTTCATTTCCGCCACATAGATCTTGCTTGTGGAAATATCAAGTGCCGTTGCCACGGCTTTGTATACCTTTTCACACACCCTCGGATCATCGCCTCCCTCACAAACTATTACTACACCGCTTATAGCGGGGTTGTTGATTTTTTTCACCAGCGCCTCCTTCTGTGAGCCTTTGTCTATTATCACATAGCCATTTTCTGCCTGTGAAGCTCCGCGCTTTATTGTTTCGGCGTAGACATATTCTTCTGTAGATGTTATTGTCAGCATGACCTCTGCCTTGCCTACGCCCTCAATTTCGGTAAGTATTACCCGCAGACGTTCCTGTGTTGCATTTGCATAAAGCTCCGAGCTTGCAAATCCGATCTCATTGTCTGTACGGGTCACTTCCTTTTTTTCATCACCGGAAAGATCGGAAATCAGAATAATTATTATCATAAGTACGCCTACCGCCATAGCGGCTTTAAGGAACATCGGTTTTTTTATAAGCTCTGACAGTTTATCAAGTATCTCCCTCATCTTTGAACTCCTTTATACTATTTTACATTTTAAATATAGACAAGGTCTATATTTAAAATGCGCCGTATGTAATACGGCGCGGCGGCACAGCCGCCGTAAAAGCCGTTCAATACTAATTCTGTCAAAATCTATGATTTTGACAGCCGCCTGTTCAGGCGGATTTATCAATAGACTTTGTCTATTGATAAATTAGTTAATTAGTATTACCGTTACCTTCGCTTCGCCCTCTGTGGCTTTAGTTATACACTGAACCGCCTCGGAGCTTACCGTCATATCCTTTAAGGTAATTATTACCTCATTAATAGATATGCTGCTGTTGTCCGAAATATTTATACTTGTCTGAATTTCTTCCGGATAAATATTTTTTTCGTGAAGCTTAGCTTCCAGCGAGGCGCTTATATTGTTTTCCACTGAGCGGATAAAATAATCGTATGTGTTGTCATTCAGGGAGGAATAGTAATCCGAGCTTGCGTAAACGGTCTCCCCGATCTCCGGAAGCGTCAGTTTTCCCGCTGCAATTGGCTTTACGATGCTTAAAATAAAGATCAGGGAAAAGATCATCTTGACCTGCTTTGAAAACTTCTCGGAGGGATACAATGAATTGAAAATAGTTATTACGATCCCAAGAAAACAGGCTGTCATAGCGATAAGTCTGAATGTCTGCACAGATTACCCTCCTTTATTTTTTTATTCTATGAAATGTTAAGTCCTACAAGCATAAGTATCGTTGTGGAAATTATCAGCATAACTGAAAAACAGACAAGTATGCTGAAAACCGTGGACAGTATCCAGTTTGTGTTTTTTATAAGTACCTTGACCTGGGATACTCCGAACAGTTCGGAAACAACATCTGCCGCTGTAAACATGAGCTTCATTGCCGCTATTTCCAGAAGCGGAGGCAGTATCATAATAAATATCGCAGCTATCCCGAAAAAACCCACTCCGCCACGAAGAAGTCCGAGACTGTTTTTTACCGTTGTGTATGTATCAGCAATAGCTCCTCCTACTACGGGAATACAATTTGAGACCATAAACTTTGCAGCCTTTACTCCAAGGGTGTCAGCGGACGCCCCCACTATGCTCTGTAAGGACAGCAGACCTATGAAGATCGTCATTATAAATCCAAGTACGAAAGTCACTACGTTTTTTATAGCCTCCGTTATTCCGGAAAGCTTGAAATCCGGGTTTATTGCTTCAACAATGCCCATTGCCATACATATCGACAGCGCAGGGATTATAACTTCTCCCGAAAGCTGTACAGCAGTTTCCGCTACAAGCAGAACGAGCATATTGTATGCCACTGCCGAGGTAACGCTTCCCGAGGACGCCGTTATTCCTGCGAAAACAGGGACATATCCTATCATGAACGTTCCGCCGGAATTAAGAGCCTCAGAAGCAACCATAAGACTTTCCGAAACCGATGTGGATATTATTCCCACAGAGATCATAACACATATTATCCCGAAAATTTTTGACAGGGATTTGTCAGCAATACTGTCCTCCATACTTTCGATAAGGGATGCAACAAGTATGACCGCAAGCAGGGATGCCATTATCTTTAACGGTTTTACCAGAGCTATCCTGAACTGATCCCATATATATCTGAATATTTCCTTGGGAGTGATCTGGGTCATTGCGTCTGTGTTGTCGGGAGTAAGATTCTTCTCCTCAATTATGTCCCTGACCTCCGGGGTAAGCTTGTTCTCCAGCCCGTCAGTGTCGATCTCAAGCTCTTCTGCAATGTTGTTATCCGACTGCGCGAAGGCAGTCACTCCAAACACCGGAAAAATAAGCATCACGATAAAAAAAACAAAAAGAAATTTTTTCATTCCGATCACCATTTGTAATTCTAAATAAGATTTCCGACAATATTGGGTAGGGATTCAAACAGCGGACGCGCTATTATCAGAAGAGAAACCTTTCCTGCCAGCTCCGTCTGTGTGGCGAGAGCGTTTTCTCCGCTGTCCTTGCATATGTCGCAGGCAAACTGTGTTATGTAGCAGATACCGAGAGCCTTAAAAAGTATCGTCAGATATTCTTCCTCCGAGCCTGCTTTGCTGTATATATTTCTTATGGATTCCGCAATCGGAGAAATAAAAAGCATTGTCATTGACATGACCACAGCCGCAGCTGCCAATTTTATATATAGAGCATATTCCTTTCCCACACCGTCAAAAAATTTGCACATTATGGAAGCGATTATGCATATCCCCGCTATAGAAACGATTTTCAAATTTATCACCCATTTTTTGATTTATATACCTCTGTTTTCAGAATCCGAACACTGTTTTTACAGTCTCAAAAAGTGCGGCGATCTCATTGACTATCATTGCAAGGACGATTATCAGTCCCGCTATAGCCATGACCATCGCATAATCATCTCTGTCAGCCTTTTTCAGCAGCATACTAAGCACTGCAACGATTATTCCTACTCCGGCTATCTTAAAAATCAAATCCAGCTCCACAATTTAACCTCCCATGCCCTTGCCGCAGATATTGGCTATACAAGCATTATTGATATAAACGCTCCCGTAAGCACTCCGAGAGAGCGGTAAAGCTTAGCCTTTCTGTTATAGTCCTCCTCTGCGGAGGATATTGCCGAAACAAGCTCTGACTGCCAGAGACTAATCGTACTTATCTGTCCGTCAAGATCGCTCGCCCCAAGCTTTCTTCCGATGTCCGTCAGAAGCTCCACATCGCTTTTTTTTGCCCCCTGAGGAATGTTTTCCGATACTGCCTCACACCAGCTTTCCCTGAACGACCTGTTTCTGTCTGATATTACTTTTTTAAGAAAACCAAAATCCGAAAAACGCTCGTCCCCAGCAAGGACTTCCGCTATCTCATAAACTGTTGCCGACTTGCAGCGAAGCAGTACCAATATTTCATCAAGCATATAGTTAAGCTTTTTAAGCATTAATACTCTGTTTTTAAGAGTTTGTGAAAAATAGCTTCCTGCAAATGAAGTAACGGAAATTATAACGGCTATACCAATTATCTTAAACATTTTTTACCTCCCTTATCTTTACCGTTTCGGATATATGTCCCGGATCTATGCATCCGGATAAAAAAACAATATAGTCAAATATATCAAGGTCTATGTCTTTGCGTTTCAGCTCGTCCACACCGGCAGCATGAACTGACGCAGCAACGTATACTCCGCTGTTTGAAGCAGCACGTATAGCAGCAAGATCCTTATCAGAACCTATCTCGTCGCATATTATAATCTGGGGAGACATTACTCTGAGGGCTGTAATTATTCCTCTGGGCTTGTCGTAACCGTCAAAAACGTCTGTGTTTATGCCGATATTATTCTGGGGGATACCGTTCATTACAGCAGCAAGCTCTCCCCTTTCGTCGATCACAGCTGTCCTGAAACGTTCTCCAAGAATCCTTGCCATGTCTCTGAGCAGCGTTGTTTTCCCGCTTGACGGAGCTCCGGCAATAAGAACGCTGTGCAAGCCGTCACTGAATATCCTGTTGCATATATCACCGGCGCAGCCTGTTACTTCACGGGCAATCCGGAAATTAAGAGAGCTGATGTTTTTTACATTTTCTATAGTATCTCCACGCATAACAGATGTCCCGCAGATGCCTACACGATGTCCTCCACGAATGGTTATAAAACCGTTAGTGATCTCACTCTGAAAGCTGTGTACAGAGTACTGGCACACCGATTCAAAACAGCGGCGCAGATCCTGTTCGGACACGATGACCGCCGAGTCCGTATTATATGTAAGCTGTCCGTTATTTGTGATATATCTTATAGTGTTTTTCATGGAAGCGGCGGCGGGACGGTTAACCCGAAGCCGTATTTCCTGAATATCCTCAAAGAACGCATCGGAAATTTTCCGTACTGATTCTCCCACAGCACCGCAAAAATATCCTGTAATATCCTCTTTTTTCACGTCCCGACTCTCCTTTTGATTTTTGTATATTCAATCATATGCTATGTATAGAGATGATAGAACAAAAAATACGGCTGAAAAACCATAGTCTTTCAACCGTATTTTATACTATTCCTAAATCCAAATATTGACAAAGTCAACATTTGGATTCGCCGTATACTATGTATACGGCAGGCGGCGCAGCCGCCAAGGAAGCCGTTCAATACGTTCCTGCCAAAACCTGTGGTTTTAGCAGCCGCCTGTTAAGGCGGCAAGTCAAATAATAGACTTTGTCTATTATTTGACTTGGGAACAGTATTATATAAATCCCTCATTTAAAATATGACAAAAGCAAACCACAAAACCCATATATGCAAGATTTTGCGGCTTGCTTTTGTTTATTTTAATAATCGGGATTAGTATTAGGAATAATTTTCAGGAGATCATTTTTCTTTTCTCTTTATTGGCATCATCAGGTCAAGCTGACCGTTAATGCTGTTTTCCTGCCATCCCATATGAGAAGAATACACCCAGTTGAGATGTTCTTCAAGACAGCCCCCCATGATTTCAAAGCCAAGTTCACTGTAATTTGTCTCGTAGACATCGCTTTCATTGACCCATTTTTCAAGCTCTCCCCAACGCCAGAAATCTCCAAATGAGATAGTCATAACAGCGTACAGACCGCCCTCAAAATGCTTTTTTACAAGTGGTGCAGGAACTTCCATGTCGTCGGGAATTGTGACCCAGACTTCATATCCGTGCTCATCATTGGGAAGTATTCCCGGATTTGGGTGGTTAAAGCCGAAGTATCTGGCGTCAGGCTTGATCTCATAGAGCTTCTTTTCCCGGATGAACTTGTCCACTGCATCACCTACAGTTTCCTCCGGTTCTTTTCCGATGACATGATTTGATGCCACAGTAAAAGGCGGAAGCATTATTACTCTTACATTGTCCTGCTTTGCAAGGGTCTCATTTGCTTTGTTCAGATCGTTCAAAGAATTTTCCTCCTTCAGTTTATACTTTGAAAGGCGAAGGGTATCGGAAAGTTCAATAAGCTCCTTGTCTTCAAGCAGGTCAAAATGAGCTTTCAGCCTGATACTTTTTTCAAGTCTGTCGGCGAATTCGCTTATAATTCCGCGGATAGTGTCAAGAGCGGATATTTCGCTGTCAAGTGAATAAATACTTTTCCGGAGTATTTCAAGTGTCGCCGAATACTCATTGTCCTCAAGTATGACAGCTATCTCCTTAAGAGAAATGCGAAGCTTCCGGAGTATGATTATCTGCTGAAGGCGCCGTACAGCATTTTCATCATACATACGGTAGGCATAGTCCTCTTTATAGGTAGGAACGATAAGTCCCAGCTTTTCGTAGTGTCTGAGCATCCTGGGAGTAACGTCATACATTCTTGAAACCTGGCTTATTGTTAGATTTTCCATCTGCACAACTCCTTTAAGGATAATTATAATGTATGACATCGTGTCAAAGTCAAGAGGTTTTAAAATTATTTTTTCAAAGAATCACTGAATTCCTTCAACTCTTTTTTCTTTTCTTTTGAAAGATTGTTGAATTCTGTGTTAGTGACAGCGCCCTCTAACGTGTACAAATGCACCAGACAAACCTGTGGATACGCCTCTTTCAGCTTTACAAATGCCTGCTTTGAGCCTAATTCGATAAGCTCCTCAGCGCAGTCTATCCCGACAGAGGTCAGCTTCTTCTCCATTTCTTTTCCAATATTCATCATGGATGTTAAATATGCCATAGTATTCTCCTGATTTATATTTTATACTATACGTCGAACGGCGCAACCGCCGACATTTCAATATGTTCCAGACAAAACCTATGGTTTTGTCTGCCGTCTTAACAGGCGGCAATTCAAATAGTAGACAAAGTCTATTATTTGAATTTGGAACAG
Organism: Oscillospiraceae bacterium; assembly: GCA_022511485.1. GTDB lineage: Bacteria > Bacillota > Clostridia > Oscillospirales > Ruminococcaceae > RGIG8773. The sequence continues at coordinate 10,020 of JAFLUJ010000348.1, forward strand.
TATTATAGACTGCATTTCTTAGGGTCAAAGGAATCTATTAAAGTTCCCCACTCTCCCAAGCTTGCACCGTTCCATGAAAAATAAGTGCCGCAGGTCGTATGGATGGGAGCAATAGATTTTATACGCTCCTCAACGCTTTTTTTGTCTGCGTTCTGCTCTCCGTCAGTGCTTATCCTGTCCCCTGCTCTTTTTACACTGTCTGTAAGACTTTCGTCCATGAGCACATTTCTTATTTTACAGAGGAACACCTCACCGTCCTCCATAGGTATTGACCTTTCTACCTCAAGCTCATATACAACGGGACTCGACGACAGCACGGGAACTTCAAGCACCGCGCCTTTTTCCACTTTCAGAGGGAAATCCATTTTGCTCTTGTCATGTCCGTCCTTATTTCCAAGATAATCTGCCAACGGAAGCATTTTCTCCGTAACAAGATTTGCTGAAAAGACCTTGTTTTTAAGTATCCTGTCTTTAGTCAGCTTTTCCCCGCTAATGCACATCATTACGCCAAGCTCCTTGTTCCAGTAGTAGCTGAACCAGCAGAAAAGTCCGAAATTAGGAGACTTGTCTTCTCCGTAAGTACCATATAAAAACATCGTCTGGGGACAAAAATCATTTGTTATCGGAACAGATAC
>JAFLUJ010000008.1 GCA_022511485.1 Oscillospiraceae bacterium
TACATATCCGCTGGCAACAATGGGCAGGGACAGCTTCAGATATGCGGGTATCTTTTTTATCCGTGGGTCTCCTTCCGGCAGGACGGAAAACCGATTATATTCGTCCAGATATTTTGCAACATAATACACGCAGCTTACAGCCTCGCCTATGAGAATGGACGAGGCTATCATTATGTAAATGCTTAAGCCTCTGTCAAGGAGAAATACCGTTCCGAACATCAGTGAGATCCATTTTGCCGAAAATTCTATAATGTCTCCTATACATGGGATCTTTACGTTCCGGTTTCCGTTGAAGTATCCTCTTATGCATGAGCCTACAGCGGCGGGCGGCAGGGAAAGTGCGATTATTCTAACGGACAGCGCAAGCTGTGGAGCGCCTCCTGCGTAGTGAGTTATGACACGGGCAAGTCCGAAAGAAGCGATGGAAAAAACAGTGGACAGCGTCAGAGCTGCTCCAAGGGAAAGAGCCATGATACGGCTTACATTTTTGTTGCCTGCACCAAGCTCCTCCGAGACAAATCTGCTGGTGGAGATAAAAATATTTCCGTTTGCAAGCACCATGATAAAGCTGAAAAGCGAAAATATAAGCGTCATCACTCCAACAGAGGCTGTGCCAAGCTTATTGGAGATCAGAATGTTAAGAAAAAGTCCTAATCCTTGTAAAACAAACGAAACAATTGTAAGCCTTGCGGTGTCCTTTGCGATACGGTTCATAAAAATTTTCAATGGAAATCCCTCATTTCTTAGTTATATTTATGAAAATCCTTAAATTTCTATGTCATCTGTTGCTATTTTTGGGAAAATTGGATATAATGATATATGTATGCTATTATTGAATTTATGTGGAGATGAATACTGCAATGACAAAGGCGGAAAGATTTTTCGGTGAAATAAAAAATAAGCGCATTGCTTTTATAGGATTTGGAGTAACTAACAACGATACAATAAAAATGTTTCTGAAAAAGGGTTTGGACGTTACAGTCTGCGACAGAAAATCCAAAGAAGAAGCAGGAGCTATTGGGGCGGAATTTGAATCTGCCGGAGCAAAGCTTGCTTTGGGGGAAAACTATCTCAAAGAAGCCTGCAAATGCGATATAATTTTCCGCGCTCCGGGAGTGTACTATAATATTCCTGAGCTTACCGAGGCGAGAAAAAAGGGAGTTACCGTCACTTCGGAAATGGAGGTCTTTTTCGATCTCTGTCCCTGCAAGATATATGCAATAACCGGCACTGACGGAAAGACTACTACTACCACGATAGTGTCCGAGATACTCTCCCGCAGCGGAAAGACCGTACATAAGGGAGGCAACATCGGCAGGGCGCTTCTTCCCATTGTGGAGGAGATAGGCGAAAACGATGCTGCCGTTGTGGAGCTTTCAAGCTTTCAGCTTATCAGCATGAGGAGGTCTCCGGACTGCGCTCTGATAACAAATATCTATCCAGACCATCTGAACGTACACAGCTCTATGGAGGAGTACATCGGGGCGAAAATTAATATTTTAGCTCATCAGAATGCATTTTCCAGAGCAGTCCTTAATATGGATAACGAGGATACCAACAAGCTCTCTGAACTCGTAAGGGGAGACTTGTATAAATTCAGCCGTCTGGATAAACCAGAGCGGGGTACTTGTCTTGATGAGGACGGCTGGCTCTGCTTCATCGGAAACGGAGTTTACGAGCGTATCGTCCACAAGGATGATATAAAGATTCCCGGTATGCACAACGTTGAAAACTATCTGGCAGCTATCGCTCTGCTGTATGGGGAAGTTCCTGTTAGTGCAATTGTGCAGACTGCAAGGGAGTTCGGCGGAGTGGAGCACCGTATTGAATTTGTCCGGGAGCTTGACGGGGTAAAATTCTACAATGACAGCATTGCAACAAGTCCGGTAAGTGTTATTGCGGGACTTAATTCCTTCGGACGTCGCATTATCGTAATTGCCGGAGGCTCGGACAAAAAGCTGGACTACAATCAGCTTGCAGAGCCTATCAATAATTACGTCAAGACCCTTGTCCTGCTGGGTCAGACTGCGGATAAGATAGAAGCCGCTGTCCGGGCGTATAAAAACTACAATGAGAACGACTGCCGCATTATAAGGGTAAAGACTATGGAGGAAGCCGTTAAGGCGGCGAAGGATTCTGCGACCGCAGGGGATGTGGTGACGCTTTCTCCTGCAAGCGCAAGCTTTGATATGTACAGGAATTTCGAGGAGCGGGGACGTCACTATAAAAGTATCGTAAATGCATTGTAAAAGGGAATGATAATTATGGATCTGGAAAAAACGATAATGTCCCTTGCGGACACAGCAGGTGTTTCCGGGGACGAAACAAAGGCGGCAGAGCTTGCTCTGTCTTATTTGAAAAATTATACCGACGACTGTTATATAAAAAACGGAAATGTTATAGGACATCTTGGGGTCAAGGGGAAAAAGCCCCATGTCCTTATCGACGCTCACATTGACCAGATAGGATTTGTCGTAACTTATATAACTGACGACGGTTTTCTGAAAATATCAAACTGCGGAGGTATCGACCGCCGTCTGCTTCTTGCTCAGGAGGTAACAGTTTTCGGAAAGAAGCCTTTAAACGGAGTGATATGCGCTATCCCTCCCCACCTTGAAAGCGATGAAAGCAAAGTCCCCGAAATGGAGGACATCTGCATTGACATCGGAATGAGAAAGGAGCAGGCGGAGCAGGTGGTGTCTTTAGGGGATAAAGTCCTGTTCTCCGCTCACTGCGAAAAAATGCAGGGAGACAGGATAACAGGTGCGGCTCTGGACGACAGGTGTGGAGTTGCGTCCATCCTCCGGGCTCTTGGCATTGTAAAGTCTTATCCTTTACAATGCGAGGTCACAGTCCTGTTTTCCACACAGGAGGAGGTAGGCGAGCGTGGAGCAAAGATTGCTGCTTTCGACATTGATCCGGACATTGCAATTGCTGTTGATGTAAGCTTCGCACTTACCTCGGACGATTCCGAGCTGAAATGCGGAAAAATGCAGGGAGGCTGCATGATAGGCTATTCTCCCGTACTTGACAGGGAGCTTTCAGACACCTTCAAAAAGCTTGCGGAAAAAAACAAGCTTCCATATCAGATAGAGGTAATGAGCAGTACCACCGGCACAAACGCCGACCGTTTTTCCGTAAACAACAGCGGGGCAAAGGCTGTGACCTTGTCCATCCCTCTTAAATATATGCACACCCCTGTGGAGGTCATCTCTCTTGAAGATGTTGAAAACACGGCTCAGCTCATAGCCGCATACTTAACGGAGGTGAGTGCATGAACATTGAACTTCTGAAAAAGCTCTGCCTTATTAACGGAACGTCCGGCGACGAGGGCAAAGTGAGAGATTTTATAATATCCGAAATTAAGAACCACTGCGAATACAGCGTTGACCCTCTGGGAAATATAATCGCAGTTAAAAAGGGAAGGTCTCCCGCTAAAAATAAAGTGATGGTCTCTGCTCATATGGACGAGGTGGGAATGATAGTTACCTCCATAAAATCGGATGGTACGCTGACCCTTTCCCCTGTGGGAGGCATTGACGCCAGAGTTGCGGCAGGAAGACCTGTCCGGGTGGGAGATAAGGACATCGTTGGAGTTATCGGCTCGAAAGCGGTGCATAATCTTTCCGCTGACGAAAAGAAGTCCGCTCCCAAGTTTTCCGGTCTGTATGCAGATATTGGAACAACGGACAAGGAAGCTTCTGAAAAGCTGGTCTCTCTCGGTGACAGAGTACACTTTGCTTCCGACTTTTCGGAGTTCGGTGATGGGTTCGTCAAGGGCAAGGCGATAGACGACCGTTTCGGCTGCTTGGTCATGATTGAGCTTATAAAGTCGGAGCTTCCTTACGACTGTACCTTCACCTTTGTAGTTCAGGAGGAAGTGGGACTTCGGGGTTCAAGGACTGCCGCATACACCGTTGATCCACAGTTTGCCCTTGTGCTTGAATCCACGACAGCGGCGGACATCCCTCTTGCATCCGGTGAAAAGCGGTGCTGTGAGCTTGGAAAGGGAGCGGTGGTCTCCTACATGGATCGCTCCACTATCTATGATAAGGAGCTGTACAAGCTGTCAAAGGATACGGCAGAGGATCTTCACATAGGCTGGCAAACTAAAACAATGGTGGCTGGCGGAAACGACAGCGGAGCGATACACATTTCAAGGGGAGGCGTCCGGACGATGGCTATTTCCGCGCCATGCAGGTATCTTCACTCTCCCTGCTGCGTGGTGAAGGTCTCCGATCTGGAGGACTGTCAGAAGCTTGCGTCTGCAATGCTTGAAAAGATGTGCTTACTGTGATAAGACAGATTTTTGATGGTATCCCGGAACGTCTGACGGACAGTTACTATGGAAAAAAGATCATGGCGGCATATCTTTCCTATGGGGCAAAGTATGATTTTTGCAGGTTCTATGCCTGTGATGATCCGGACGGCAGCAGCGGGACGATCCACGTCTATTATGCTGCAATGGTCATTGACGGGAATGTCAGTCACCAGGACGCTGAGACTTTCATAAATATGATAAAGCCAATGACTGTGGAGGTGTCAGGGAAAACGCCATTACAGCTTCCGGTAGAGTATCAGCGGCTTCGCAGGACGCTTTTCCATCTGAAATCGGGGGACACGGATATAGATTTTTGCGATATAAATATAAATAACTGCATTGCGGAAAGCTACATCGTCCTTAAGGAAAGCTTTGAAAACATGGGGGATTTCGACAAATGGTACGTGGATATTTCTCACCGTATACGTCATGGCGTTGCTGAGTTATATTTATATGACAGGACGACGGTCACAAAAAGCTTTGATATTGACGGATATGTTTTCCTTTCCCATATTGCTACGGCAAAGTCGGAGAGGGGAAAAGGAACTGCAAGGAGACTGCTCCGGTGTCTTGCAAAAAAATATAACAGCGATGGCAGGGAGGCTTATCTTTTTGCCCTTGACCATAGAAGATCGTTTTATGAATCCATCGGCTTTGAACCGGTGGGAGAAGATATATTATATGAAACAGACCAGTAAGGTCTTATGTAGAACTAAATGAAAGGTTGATAATAATGGCAGAAATTTTTGATCCGAAACCCGTAGAAATAAAGGGCTTTGAAATAGACGAGAGGATAATAAAGCTTGCGGACAAAGCGGAGGAAAGCTGCTCCGCGGCGTTTGCTGAAATTGAAAAGAATGCCCGCATAAACGGCGAAAGAGTGCTGAAAGCCTTTATAAATAACAAGGTCAGCGCCGACTGCATGACAGGAACTACCGGCTACGGCTACGGGGACAAGGGCAGGGATACTCTTGACGCGGTGTATGCGGAGGTTTTCGGAGCGGAGGACGCTCTTGTCCGTCATACATTTGTGTCCGGAACTCACGCACTTACCTGCGCTCTTTTCGGACTTCTCCGGAAGGGTGACAAGCTGGTAAGCCTTACAGGAGACCCCTATGACACTCTGGAAGAGGTCATCGGCATAAGAGGCAGCGGAAACGGCTCTCTGGCTGATTTCGGCGTGGAGTATGATAAGGTGGATCTGCTTCCCGACGGAAAGCCCAATGTTGCAGAGGTCTTCAAAAAGGTAAAGGACGCTAAGGTGGCGTACATACAGCGTTCAAGGGGATATTCCCTCCGTCCTACGCTTACGCTTACCGGAATCGCGGAGATAGTCAAGGCTGCAAAGGGAGCAAATCCCGATATTGTAGTCCTGGTGGACAACTGCTACGGCGAATTTGTGGAGACAAAAGAGCCTTTACAGTGCGGAGCTGATCTTATTGTAGGCTCTCTTATAAAAAATCCCGGAGCAGGTATTGCCGAGACCGGAGGATATATTGCCGGCAGCAAGAAGCTTGTGGAGCAGTGTGCGTACCGTCTTACCTGTGTGGGCATGGGCAAGGAGGTAGGCTGTTCTCTCAACCAGAACAAGCTGATGTATCAGGGTCTGTATTTTGCGCCTGAGGTTGTTGCAAACGCTCTCAAGACTGCTGTTTTCACAAGCGAGATCATGTCCCTGCTGCATTTTGAGGTCTATCCAAAGCGTGAGGAAAAGCGCGGGGACATCATTACAGCGGTGCTTATGAAAAATGCGGAGAATCTTATCGCTTTCTGTCAGGGCGTCCAGAAGGGCTCTCCTGTGGACAGCTTTGTTACTCCCGAGCCATGGGATATGCCCGGTTACGATTCAAAGGTGATTATGGCGGCAGGATGCTTCAATATGGGATCGTCTATCGAGCTGTCGGCGGACGCTCCTCTCCGTGAACCGTTTGCTGCATTCGTTCAGGGGGGACTGACCTATCCTACAGGCAGAATGGGTCTCCTTGTTGCCCTCCAGGAAATGTTTGACAGGCATTGCCTGAAATTGTTCTGATATAAATTATCATTTATGTGAAAGTGTGGGGGCAGGAAACAACGCCCCCTTTCCGCTTTTACAGATGGACAGTTTGACTCTTTTGGCGTTTTGTGGTATGATTTTATGGGGTAACTGCCCGACTAATCGGAATTTAACGGAGGAAAAAATAATGGAGTTATTACCAGAATATTGTGAAAATATTATAGTTGGGGTAATGTATAAGAATAAATTCTCTTGGTATGTAACAAAAATTTATCTTTGGTATTTAGATTATAAAATTCGTTATGAAGGAATCAAACAGCGATATATTGATATGGGACGTTCTCAGAAAAGATTTGAATACGAAGTCGGTTCTTATGAACGTTTTTGCGGTGACAGATGGGGTATAGCAATAGTTGATTCTAATGAAGATATTGATAAATTTATTGGTAAAATTGAAAAATATAAAGTGCCATGTGAAGAACTCAAAGAGTATAGACTTATTGCTGATGATGAAGACGATTTTTATCCTGTGCTGTTAGTTGATTTTGATAAAAAAATTTTGTATAATTATATTCAAGAACCATACTTTTTACACGAATATGTACCTAAAGGTTGGCAAGGAAAGTATGAAAAATTCTATCATCTTATTCCACAAAATCAATTATTCTTTAGTTAAATTCCTGTTGGTCGGGTAGTAAAATTCCGTGTTATGTACCAAACCTTGCCGCCCCCTGTGGTTCCCTGCCCCCCACACTATCGTATTGCTTTTATATCATTTATATGATATTTTTATTATGTGAGGTGATACTTGTTATGGATCAAACCGGGTTATTTGATTTGTTAATGTCAATGCTTAACAGCAATGATCTGTCTTTTCAATTAAAAAAGCAGATCATATCAGATGTTTTGACAGATCAGGACGCATTAGACTTGCTTGGTCTGAGATTTACAGAGCTTATTGACCCTATGCAGCAAATGGCAGTTGATGATTCAGATAAAACAGATTTAATGGAAATGAAGCTGCTTGCGCTTCAAACGCTTGATTTTCCTGACAAGTATCTTGCGGATAAAAATATTGACCTTCATGAATTGCTTTTGGAATATCTTGATATGGTAAAGTCAAAGTACATATCTGTTAAGGGCATTGAGGTACTGGAAGGATTTTTAAATGATAAACATTATGTAAATGACATAGATGAATATTTACTGGAATTTGTTAACAATGAAGACAAGATAATGCTCATGTTTCGGATCAATAAGCAAAGACTTAAAAATTTAGGTGTGGGCAAGAATAGTGCTTTTGTGAATTCTGCTGATTATTACCAAAGGATAAACGAGCGGTATCATATTCTTTTAAAGATATTTTTAGTAACACATCCGAAAATTTCATCGGAAATATTCTATATGCTTTTTCCGGTGACATACAGCTATGAAAGTGTTTGTGCTGATTGGTACTGGGTAAAGAAAGATTCATATGATTATTATGCAGAAAATAAGATAATTTCTGTAAAAGAATCGGATGTTTTGTATAAAATAGGCAGTGTAATTGACAATGATGATTTCAAAAACAGAGATACAGAATACAATAAAATGATGCTTGATTTATTTGATGAATTTGTTGATAATCGGGAATTTACAGACGTATTATTTCCTGATTTTTTAAAATCCTATTAATTACCTTGATTTTTTTGTAAATGGTGTTGCAAATTTTAGGCGGATATGGTATAATTATTCTGTATTATTTAGAAATGAGGCGTATGCTATGGATCTGGAAATGGTAAAATACCTGTCAAAGCTTGGCAAGCTGAATTTTACGGACAGCGAACTGGAGAAGGTTGCCAAGGATATGACGAGCATAATTGAAATCATGGATACTATAAAGGAAATCGACATCGTCTATGAGCCTATCAAGGATAACCACAATGTTTATCTTGCCGGTCTCAGAGAGGACGTTTCTATGGACTCCTTCCCTACGGACAAGATACTGCAAAATGCTGTAAACAGCGAAAGCTGCTTTGTGGTTCCAAAGGTCGTTGAATAAGAATGAAAGGATGAAAGGCAATGGACGTTACTGCGCTCAAAATACGCGATATGCGCACAATGCTCGATAAGAAGGAAGTTTCCGTTTCCGAGCTTGCAGACGCATATCTTTCAAGAATAAATGAAGTCGACGGCAAGGTAGAAAGCTACATCACCGTTACCTCAGAGGAAGCAAAAGCCGCTTCTGCGAAGGCTCAGGCTGTCATCGACAAGGGGGAGGCTTCTCCTTTGACCGGTATACCCCTTGCAATTAAAGATAATATCTGTACAGATGGTGTAAAAACTACCTGTGCTTCAAAAATGCTGGAGGACTTCGTTCCTCCCTATGATGCGACTGTAATGGAGAAGCTGAATGCTCAGAATATTGTCATGCTGGGCAAGACCTCCATGGACGAGTTCGCTATGGGCGGCTCTACACAGACCTCCGCATTTAAAAAGACCAAGAATCCATATGACATCGGAAAAGTTCCAGGAGGAAGCTCCGGAGGCTCGGCTGCGGCGGTGGGAGCTTCCCTTTGTGCGGCGGCTCTCGGCTCTGATACCGGAGGCTCGATAAGACAGCCTGCTTCCTTCTGCGGAGTTACCGGCTTGAAGCCTACCTACGGCAGAGTTTCCCGTTACGGTCTGGTGGCTTTCGCAAGCTCTCTTGACCAGATAGGTCCTATCGCAAAGGACGCTCATGACTGCGCAATTATCCTTAACGCTATTTCCGGATATGATTACCATGACGGAACAAGCAAGAAAATAGATGTCCCCGACTTTACCGCTAAGATCGGTCAGAGCATTAGCGGAATGAAGATCGCAATGCCAAAGGAATTTTACGCCGAGGGTATCGACGGCGAGATAAGAGATGCTGTTAACGAGGCTGCTAAGTGGTACGAAAAGCAGGGGGCTGAGATCGTTGAGTGCTCCATGCCGTCTCTGAAATACGCTGTTGCGGCTTACTACTTAATTGCTTCTGCGGAGGCTTCCTCAAACCTTTCCAGATACGACGGTATCAAATACGGACACCGTTCGGATAAGGGAGACTCCTACAATGACCTTATCTGCAATTCCAGAAGCGAGGGCTTCGGCGACGAGGTAAAGAGAAGGATACTTCTGGGAAATTACGCTCTTTCCAGCGGTTACTATGACGCTTATTACGGAAAAGCTATGGCTCTCAAACAGAAGATCAGAGAGGAGTACAACTCCATTTTTGAGAGCTGTGACGTTATCCTTACACCAACCGCTCCAACGGTTGCTTACGGTGTAAACGAGAATATTTCCGATCCTGCCAAGATGTATCAGGCGGATATTTGTACTGTAACGGTCAACATTGCATCTCTGCCGGCAATTTCAACACCCTGCGGATACGATAAAAACGGTATGCCTATCGGTATGTCCATTATCGGAAAGCTCTGGGACGAGGCTACTGTAATTCAGGCGGCGGACGCTTATGAAAAGCAGTTCAGCTACGTACCTGCGAAAATATAAGGAAGGGGTGCTAAGAAATGTCTGCATATATACCTGTTATCGGTCTTGAAATACACGCTGAGCTTCTTACAAAATCAAAGGTATTCTGTACCTGTTCTGCGGAGTTCGGCGGAGATAAAAATACCCGCTGCTGTCCTGTTTGCTCTGGTATGCCCGGAACGCTTCCTATCATAAACCAGACAGCCGTTGAATATGCCGTAAAGGCGGGATTTGCTCTGGGATGCGGGATAAATAAGTTTTCCGTGTTCGACAGAAAGAACTATTTCTATCCCGATCTCCCCAAGGCATATCAGATCTCACAGCTTAATCTTCCCCTTTGTATAAACGGTCTTGTTCCCATCGAATACGAGGAGAACGGGGAGAAGAAAACAAAGAATATCCGTATCAACCGAATCCACCTTGAAGAAGACGCCGGAAAGCTTATCCATGATGACCTTAACGGAGTTTCCCTTGCGGACTACAACCGCTGCGGAATCCCCCTCATTGAGATCGTTACCGAGCCGGACATCGGTTCAGCAGACGAGGCAAAGGCGTTTGTGGAAAAGATCTCCCTCCTTTTGCAGTACGCCGGAGTATGCGACTGTAAGATGGAGCAGGGTTCTCTCCGCTGTGATGTAAATATCTCCATAATGAAGCCTACCGACACAGAGTTCGGTACAAGAGCGGAGATAAAGAATCTTAACTCTATAAAGGCTATCGGCAGGGCTATTGATTTCGAGATATACCGTCAGAGCAAGCTTCTCGACATGGGCAAGAGAGTTGTTCAGGAGACACGCCGCTTTGATGATAACAGGGGAGAAACAAAGTCCATGCGTTCCAAGGAGGACGCTCACGACTATCGTTATTTCCCTGAGCCGGATATTCTCCAGGTGAACTTCACTGATGAAGATCTGGACGCTATCCGTGCGAAGCTTCCTGAAATGCCATATCAGCGTCTTGAAAGATACCTTGCGGACGGTCTTAACGAAAACGACGCTAAGATAATCGTAAATCAGAAGATACTTTCCGATTTCTACGACGCTGCGGTAAAGGCGTACAATAATCCCAAGTCGGTATGTAATTTCCTCATAGGTGAAATGATGAGGCGTATAAATCTGGGAGAGATCACTCCGGAGAATCTTCCATTTACAGCGGAGCAGTTTGCAAAGCTCATCGAAATGGCTGATACAGACAAGGTTTCCAAGAACGACGCAAAGGATGTCTTCCGTACAATGTGCGAAAAGGGCGGAGATCCTGAGGAGATCGCAAAGGCAGCAGGACTGCTTATCACCAACGACACCGGAAAGGTCATGGAGGTCATCGAACAGGTACTTGCGGCAAACGAAAAGGCGGTTGCTCAGTACACAGGCGGAGATCAGAAGGTATTCGGCTTCCTTATGGGACAGTGTACAAAGGAGCTTAAGGGCGTATGTACTCCAAAGGTCATAAAGGAAGAACTCGAGAAAAAACTCAAGTCATTATAATGAAAGGACGTATGTAAAATGGATAAAAAGATCGACAATAATTACCTGGATATTGCAGGTACAGTAATGCTGGCGCTGGGAATCGTATTCACAGGCATAAGTATGTTCAGCGAAAAGCTTGAGCAGAAATATAATAACCTGATCGGTGCGTTATTGTGTGTTTCCCTTTCCCATATGTTCAGTGTCATCAGGGATTATAACGACAGACAGGATCAGTAATCAAAATTTAACTGAAAGGTTGTCTTTAAAATGAAGAAAATTGGCGGAACAGACCTGCTGGAGGAATTTGACCTTGAGGAAGCGCTTTCAAAGGTGGGGGAGACTATCACTCTTTATGGCTGCGTTCACAGTGTCAAGCAGATGAGCGGATTTGCTTTTGTATCCCTCCGTACAGCAAGGTATGTTATTCAGTCGGTGTACAGCGCCGAAGAGTGTGCAGATCCCATTGACGATATTCGCGAGGGCTGCTATGTAAAGGTAACAGCTGTTGTAAAGAAGGAGGAGCGCGCACGCAATGGTATTGAGCTTACGCTTAAAACAATAGAGCTGATGTCCAGACCAAGCGCAGATTATCCTCTCCATGTTTCCAAGAGACGTCTTGGCTGCTCTCTGGAGATCAATCTGGACAACAGAAGCGTGGCTCTGAGAAATCCATATGAAAGAGCTGTATTCAAATTTCAGGAGGGCGTTGTAGAGGGCTTCCGTAAATTTATGCTGGACAATAAATTTACCGAGATACACACTCCTAAGATTGTTGCTCAGGGTGCAGAGGGCGGAGCGAACATTTTCCATCTGGATTATTTTCAGAAGGACGCTTTCCTCAATCAGTCCCCCCAGTTCTACAAGCAGACCGCTGTTGCATTTTTCGATAGAGTGTTTGAGATAGCTCCCGTTTATCGTGCAGAGCGTCATGCTACTTCACGTCATCTTAACGAGTATATTGGTCTTGACTTTGAGATGGGATACATCAACGATATGTATGATGTAATGAACATGGAGACCGCTATGCTTCGTTACATGATGCAGTATCTGAAAGAGAACTACGCTCACGAGATCAGCATTTTAGCGGCGGATATTCCCGAAGTAGGGGAGATCCCATCAGTAAGATTTGAGGACGCTGTGGCTCTGATAAAGGGCTCAAAGTCGAAAAACAAGTTCGACCTTGAACCGGAGGACGAGATTTTCCTTTGCAATTATGCTAAGGAAAATTACGGTACTGAGTTTATTTTCATAACTCATTTTCCGTCATCAAAGCCTCCGTTCTATGCAATGAATGACAAGGAAGATCCACGAACTGCCTGCAAGTTTGACCTTCTGTTCAGAGGTCTTGAGATCACTACAGGCGGTCAGCGTATACATGATTACAACGAGCAGATTGAGAAGATGAAGGCTCAGGGTCTTGATCCCGAGGATTTCAAGTCCTATCTGGAAGTCCACAAGTACGGTCTGCCTCCTCACGGCGGACTTGGTATCGGTCTGGAGCGTCTTGTTATGAAGCTCCTTGGACAGCAGAATGTCCGTCAGGCTTCTATGTTCCCCAGAGATCTGAACAGACTTATTCCTTAATAGAAATTGTAAAGACTGTCTCCGGGCAGTCTTTATCATTTAGAAGATAGAGGTCAGAGGATAGAATTGCTGCTATTTTTCAATTAAATATATTGACATTTGTCAACCTATGTGATATAATAATACTAATTCCAAATCAAAAAATAGACAAAGTCAATGCTTTGATTGAGGAATAGTATAAATAAAATAATGTGATTACTTTTATATACCGAAGGAGATGAGTGTCAATGAAAAAAGCAGCTATAGCAGCGGCGGTGTTTTCCGCAGCAATGAGTTTCAATGCGTGCAGCAATTATAATGGGGACGTATATGGTCCGCCTCCTGAAGTAGAATGGGTGCAGGAGACGGAGAGCGAAACAACAGAAGCTGATACAAAGGATAGCAACAGTGAAACCGAATCGGAGACCGAAGCAGAGGACAGCTCCGATACTTCGGACGAAGATGCTTCTTCCGATACAGATACTGAAAATGAAAATACTGAGGAAGCAGTTTCCGAAAGTAATGATACAGAGGAGAAAGAGGAATGAAAATAAAAAAACACGCGGCTATAGCAGCGACAGTTTCGATGGCATTGAATTTCAGTGCCTGTGATAATCAGCATTATGCTGTATATGGTCCTCCGGATGATCTGGATTACATTGAAAACATTGATAATGACACAGGATCACAGGACGAGGCAGAAGATAGCAACAGTGAAACCGTATCGGAGACCGAAGCGGAGGACAGCTCCGATACTTCGGACGAAGATGCTTCTGATACAGATACCGAAAATGAAAATACTGAGGAAGCAGTTTCCGAAAGTAATGATACAGAGGAGAAAGAGGAATGAAAATAAAAAAACACGCGGCTATAGCAGCGACAGTTTCGATGGCACTGAATCTCAGTGCGTGCAATTTCAGTGTTGATGATAATATGGCTTCCGGTGCATATGGTCCTCCGTTGGAAGACTGGAATTATGAAAGTTCGACTGAAACAGAAGCTGATACAGAGGATAATAACAGCGAAACTGTATCGGAGACCGAACCGGATGACAGCTCTGATACTTCGGACGAGGATACTTCTGATACAGATACTGAAAATGAAAACACAGAGGAAGAAGCTTCCGAAAGCACTGATACAGAGGAGGAAGGGCAATGAGAAAAAGAAAAAAGGCGGTTCTTGCGGCAATGTTGTTTTCGGCAGCTTTGAATTTAAGTGCGTGTGCTTATGGACCTCCGGATGATGAAATGGAGCTTATGATAAATAATGATACAGATGTCAGTGATACTGATACTGTATCGGAGACCGAAGCAGAAGACAGCTCCGACACTTCTGATGAAGATGCTTCCGATACAGATACTGAAAATGAAAACATAGAGGAAGAAGTTTCCGAAAGCACTGATACAGAGGAGGATGAACAATGAAAGATGAAGCAGAGAAAACGGAAAAGACATTTTTAGCTGAAAGAAATATCCATGCTTGTGCATATGGTCCGCCTCCGGAGAGGGAGATCAAAGAGATGATAAAAGGCAAAGAAAAGGACGGCAAGGGTGGAATTATATCAAAGATCGGATCAAAGATTAAGATCCGGAAGGGAAATTCAAAAAAATGAATAAAGAAGAAATAAAGATCGGACATATGAAGGAGCTTGCAGAATACAAGCGCACGCTCCGTAAAGAGCCGAAGCTGAAATTTTTGTTTCTGGAGCTTACACTGCGCTGCAATGAACGGTGTATCCACTGCGGAAGCCGCTGCGGAAATGTCCGGGATACAGAGCTGACATTTGAACAGTACAAGGCTTTCCTTGACAAGGTAAAGCGGGATCTCGGAACTTACGGTATCCAGCTTTGCATAACAGGCGGAGAACCGCTGCTCCGCAAGGATTTTTTTGAAATAATGGGATATGCTCATTCCCTTGGTTTCCGCTGGGGAATGACCTCAAACGGTACTCTTATTGATGATGAAGTAGCTGCTAAGCTCGAAGAATGTGGAATGGGTACTGTTTCCATAAGTCTTGACGGAATGAAAGAAACTCACGATGCCTTCCGTCAGACCCCGGGAGGCTGGGATGCAGCAGTCCGGGGAATAAGTGCGCTTATTGAAAGAAATGCATTTAAAGCGATCCAGGTGACTACCGTTGTACATAAGGACAATATAAACGAACTGGATGAGCTGTACGATTATCTTTGCGGTGTGGATATTGATTCCTGGCGGCTTATTACTATTGAACCTATCGGGAGAGCCTTGGACGCCGGACTTAGCCTTGCTCCTGAGGACTACAGACGGGTACTTGATTTTATCCGGGAGAAAAGGCAGGAGGGTATGCCGGTGCTTTATGGCTGTACTCATTATCTTGGACTGGATTATGAGCGGGAAGTCCGTGACTGGTATTTCCTCTGCAATGCGGGAATATACACAGCGGGAATACGCACAAACGGAGATATTGGCGCTTGTCTGGATATAGAAATGCGTCCGGAGCTTCTGGAGGGAAATATCCTCACAGACGATTTTACTCAGATATGGAAAAACGGATTCAAAGCGTACCGTGAGGATCTCTATAACAGAAACGAAAAATGCTCGTCCTGCGGAGATCGTGAATTTTGCGGCGGAGGTTCTTTCCACAGCTGGGATTTCGATAAAAACGAGCAGAGGGTATGTCTTAAAGGGGTAGTGTTTTAACGTCTGACGGGATTGATAATTTATGAAAACAAAATATTTATGTGAGTGCTGCGGCGGCAGCAAGTATAAAAGTCTTACCTCTCCACTGAGCTTCAAATATGGAAGTACGGTCACAGTCCCATGCTACAAATGCTGCGACTGCGGTGAAATATATGCAGTTGTGCCTACAATGTTCAGTATTATTCTGGAACAGGCGGTCTGCATTATTATACCGCTTTTCCTTAGCTGGTTATTTTTTAAGGAATTTCCTCCTCCGTATGGAACGCAGCCTTACATGCTTGGATTATTATTAGATATAATAATGCTTGCACTGCCATTATACGGCGTGATGATAACAATTTGGAATTATTTAAAATGCTTTTTCGCAGTAAGACCTGTCAGCTTTACTCTCGTTCATATTGATGAGAATTATGTACCTATTGTAAATAAAGATGAACACGCAGATTACAGTGCAGAGGTCACCGTTTCACGAAAACAGGTTTCAAAAATTAAAGAGGGGACGGTATATAAATGCACGGTTAATAATAAGCAGTGTGTTGTAAAGCTTATAGATCTTGACCTTACAGGTGAGCGGCTTATATTGAAATTGAAAAGCGTAAATATTCCTGAGGGGATCTTAAATGATCCTTTTGCATTGTATGATACAGGCGGGAAAAAAATTATCTGTTCCGGCACAATTTCAAAGAAAGATGAAAATTAATTATGACGGGATAATTCATTTTATATAAAAATATCATCGGGCTTGTCATATTGTCCGATTTAATTTCATAGGATACAGTAAAACAAATAAAACAAGCAAAACAAGCTGTTGGAGGGTATTCTATGAAAAAAATCAGATGGAATGTAATTTTTGTGGTGTTTACCTTTTTTGCCTGTGTGGGAGTTATCTGTTATGCGGCAGTAAAAATTGATACGGCTATAAGCGTAGAAAATGTTGTTAATGAGCAGGACAGCTTCGTTGTCATTCTCGATGCTGGTCACGGAGGTATTGATGGAGGCTGCTCAACTGCTGACGGACAGACGGAAAAGGTCATCAATCTTAATATCATGCTGTCCGTGAGGGATATGTCCCGTCTGTTCGGATACAACGTTGACGTTACCCGTGACAGGGATATGTCTATCCATGACAAGGGCGTTACTGGAATAAGAAATCAGAAAATTTCCGATATGGAAAACAGACTGGAGATATTCAACAGACATGACCATGCGGTTTGCGTATCCATTCATCAGAATACATACCGTGATCCCCAGTTTAACGGTGCCCAGATGTTCTACAGTGACAAAAATCCAGCCAGCGAAGAGCTTGCTTCCATTATGCAGAGAAAATTTGTGGAGAATCTCCAGCCGTATAATCAGCGGGAGACCAAGCTCTGCGGAAAGGAGCTTTACCTCTGCTATTTCTGCGAAAATCCCTCTGTTATGATAGAGTGCGGATTCCTTTCAAATCCGGAGGAGGCTGCAAAGCTCACAGATGAAAAATATCAGCAGGACGTGGCATTCACTGTTTTCTCCGGAATAAATGAATTTGCAAAGCAAGGCTGAGCCTTGACCCATGCCGTTGCATACTCTTTTCGTAAAGAATAACATATGGACACGGAAGCTTAAAATTTTTATGCATTTACAGGATAAAAGGCTGAGCCTTGACCCTTTTCGTTGCGCACTGCATCGGTAAAAGTAACGGAATGACACGGAATTTTAAAGAAACAGAATGCTCTTACTGAATATAAAAGGAATGATAAATAAATGGCAGGAAAGTTAAAAACAGTATACATATGCAGCCAATGCGGCTACGAAAGCTCAAAATGGAACGGAAAATGTCCCTCCTGCGGAGAGTGGAATACCTTTGAAGAAGAGGTAGTGGAGTCCGCTGCTCCGAAATCGGGACTGGGTAAGCCTTCGTCCATTAAGACCATTGATCTTTCCTCCAAGGTCATTACTCTTTCGGGAGTTAATACCGAGGAGGAAGTAAGATATTCAACCGGGATAAACGAGCTGAACCGGGTTCTTGGCGGCGGATTGGTAAAGGGCTCTCTTGTTCTTCTTGGCGGTGAGCCGGGCATAGGAAAATCCACATTGCTTTTGCAGATATGCAAATATCTTGGAGAACATTACACTATACTGTATATTTCCGGTGAGGAAAGTATCAGACAGATAAAGATCCGCGCAGAACGTCTGGGTGTGGATACGGAAAATCTTTCCCTGTTATCTACAAATGACGCACGTGCGGCGGCGGGAACAATATCCGCCAACAAGCCCGATATTGCCATTATCGATTCCATTCAGACTATGTCGATCAGCGAGATAAGCTCCAGCGCCGGAAGTATAACTCAGGTGCGGGAAAGTACAAATCTTTTTATGCGGACGGCAAAGTCTGAGGAGATACCGGTTTTTATTGTAGGGCATGTCAACAAGGACGGCGCAATAGCGGGTCCAAAGGTTATGGAGCATATTGTTGACACGGTGCTCTATTTTGAAGGGGAGCGGCATCTGAGCTACCGCCTGCTTCGTGCGGTGAAAAACCGTTTCGGTTCTACAAATGAGATCGGCGTATTTGAAATGGGTGATAAGGGTCTGGAGGAAGTTGAAAATCCTTCTCTTATGCTTTTGACGGGACGTCCTGTGGGGATTTCCGGGACTTGCGTTGCCTGCATAATGGAGGGAAGCCGTCCTATTCTGGCTGAGGTTCAGGCTCTTGTTACAAAAACAAGCTTCTCCGCTCCCAAACGAACCTCAACAGGATTCGACTACAACAGGCTGGCTATTATAATAGCAGTCCTTGAAAAGCGTATGGGAATGTTTTTCGGTACTCTTGACGTTTATCTGAATGTGGTGGGAGGCTTCCGTCTTGACGAACCGGCGGGAGACCTTCCGGTGGCAATTGCTGTTTACAGCGGATATTTTGACATCCCCATAAGTGAAAAGCTCATTGCGTTTGGTGAGATCGGTCTTGGGGGAGAGGTTCGCAACACGTCGAATATTTCCCAGAGAATACTTGAGGCGGAACGTCTGGGCTTTACGGAGTGTATCATTCCAAAGCAGGCGCTGCGGAACATTGACCCAAGCAAGCACAATATGCATATATACGGAGTTTCCTCACTGCGTCAGGCGTTTGCTGTGATAAAAAAGACCAGCGGGGAAAGCCGGTCAGATGAGCAGAAGTCTGATGGCTGAACAGCTTTTGACAGGAAGTAAAAAGGAGAATACATATGGCGGAAAAAATAAAGGATAATTCCAATAGATGTCCTTGGTGCGGAAATTTTTTGGAGAAGTCACGCAGATATAATTTGAAGAATTGGCTGAAATGTCCGTTTTGCGGTCATCATTATCGTTACATGGACGTCGGTCGAACAGTGATTCTTACGCTTCCGGCAGTAATTTTTCTGTCAGTATTTTTCAACATATGGGTGGTTGTATTTGCAGCTTATGTCATCGACATAATTATCCTGCATTTTGAATGGTCATCAGACCCGATGATAAGATGTATTGATACAATTATGCCGACAAAGGGCTTTCGGGCTGAAATAAATTTATTTCAAAAACAATCCCGACAGCAGCTGAAAAGTGATATTGTAATTCCCATTGTATTTATAGACGGTAATGGAAAGGCTGTGTCTTCATTATGCTGCGTCCGTATCGAAAACGGCAAATGGAGACATGGCACGTTGAAATGTGACCTGCGGCTGCTTACCTTTGGAGATCAGCCTCAGGAAATAACGGACAAGATCTATTTATATAATAAAGGAAAAATTATTGCAGCCGGAAGCATTATATGTGAGCTTGATTCCGGATACTGAAAAACAGAGAACAGAAACTGTCACATTCCGACAATTTCTGTTCTCTTTTTGCAGATATAGCACAATTATATACTATTGATCCAATCTACGATGTTATCAAATTCAATATTAACAGGTTCATTGTCAGCTACAGTAATTAATCTGTCTCCCTTTATTTCGTAAACAGGGGAGATATTAATGTATTCTGTCAGACTGTCCGGTACAGGTATTCCGTTTACAATGCTCCAGCCGCTGCCAAGGTTTTTGAAGCTTGATATTTTAGCATAATTTTCGTCGGAAATTCCATAAGTCACAGTACCTTTCTTTCCTGTGCCAATGTCGTTTGATACCGAAAAGCTGTCAGGCTTTTTAGTGTAGCAATTTGATACGTCAGATGTTTTGGGAGCATATCCGACAATAAGACCGCCCTTAAATTCTTCATCGTCCGAGTAAACTTTGGACGAATTGACACAATAGGTTATGCTGCCGTTTTTTTGAAGGATACCGGCAATACCGCCATAATAATTTGCGACCTCAATGCTTCTTGTAGTGTTGCTGAAGCTGCTGCTGATCGACCCGTAATTTATTCCGCAAACTCCTCCTATACAATATAAGTATAAGCCCTCGTCAGTTGATTCTCCGTTTTCATCGCATTTAAGGTCGTACACTGAATATGTGCATACTAATTGTCCTCCGAATCCGCAGCTTTCTATTGTGCCGTAGTTTACTCCCGCAATTCCTCCAATAGTATTTTCCGAAGCAGTAACAGCATTGCTGTAACAATCAGAAATAACTGACGAAGCGGAATAGTTTTTTCCAACAATACTTCCGGCTGTACTTCCACGGGAACTCTGTTTGAATTTTTTCCGGCATGATGAAACAAGTCCGCTGACAAAGCAATCCTTGATCGTAACATTCTCAGCATCGCTCTGAATTATAGAAACGATGCCTCCTACGGTTTTATATTTTGATGTAATGTATGCGTTCGTGAGCTTAACATTTTCTACAACTGCTCCTGATTTAAGGGTGGAGAACAATCCGTATGTATTGGAGGTAAGTCCTGTAATTTCATAGCCGTTTCCGTCAAGGTGTCCGGAAAAATTTTTTATAGGTTTCCATTTAACGTTGGTCAGATCGATATCGGCTGTGAGATAGTAGCTTCCGTCAGGCTTCATATTCATAAGCTGGTTTGCCGTAGAAATGGCGGTCCTGCTGGTTTTAACAGATTCATTCTTAGCATTTCCATAAACGACAATAATATCAGTTTGAGATACATTGCTTTTTCTTTTATTTTTAAGAGAAGCGATTTCTTTATTTATTGTATTTTCATTGTGTGAAAGTCCATAGGAAAGAACTGTCACATCATTATCTGTAACTCCGTAAAAAGCGTTTTTTGATACATAGATCTCAGCTGCATTATCATATGAAGTCGTTAAGTTATTTAGGGCAGTTACCATGTTATCAGTGCCGAGCTGGTATCCATATGCAATACCGTTATATGTTACAGTCATAAGAGCTGCTGCTTTTCCGTCACATAAAATCGGAAAATAAAAAATATTTTCCGTATCAAAATTTTCTCCCGCTGCTTTTGCACAAAAACCGTCTGCTAAAACAGCACTTTTGGCTTCTGCATTAGTTAGTCCCAATGAAGTCAGTTCGCTATTTGTGAAGCCCGAAAACATTTTATTTGCGTATTCGGATGCCGCTTTGGGGACAGCGGCAGTTTTCAGATATATTGTGTTTCCGTCTGCATATACCGTAGATAAAGGAAGTGTAAAAATCATTAGCAATGTCAGGATAATTCCTGTGATAAAACGCTTTTTCATAAGTAGAGCACCCTTTCAAATATACTTGGCAGGATATTTTTTGCATTATATATCCTTCTGATATAAATACAATTCAGCTTGTCAAATTTTTTCATTCCCGCAATAATTTTGTAGATATGCATAAAAAAGCACTGCCGCTTTTGTGACAAATAATGGTCAGATATATTTGTCCGGGTTTTGGAACTTGACTTAGTATAAATCCCGCAGAAAAAGGTAAACTATGTACCAGAAAAAAACGGGAGGAATTTATATATGAATACCAAAAAGGTTTTGACGCTTGTTACTGTGGTGTGCGGCATTACAGCGGCGGGACTTATCGCTCTGCCGAATGTTGTTGCGGATTCCGTTCCTACGGCGACTATTGTTAATGTGGAGAAGGTCGAGCATACAGACTGCGTTTCCTTGTCGGGAACGGTCACAAAAAATTTGCGGGAGAATACGTTCTCTGTTCAGGTATACGTCCCTGAACAGGACATAAGCAAGGTCGCACTTGGTCAGATCGCTGAAATAACCGGAGACGCTTTCCCCGGAGTGACCTATCTGGGGGAGGTATCAAAAATTTCCGACATTGCCACAAAGGTCCAGCTGGGGACAGTACAGAAAACCGCCGTTGAGGTTACGGTAAATATCAACGAGCCGGAGGAATCTCTTAAACAGGGATACACAGCTCAGGTAAAGCTGATAACGTCAGAGCCGGATATTATGACTATTGTACCATACGATGCGGTGGATCAGGATGATACAGGGGAGTTCGTTTATATTCTCACTGACGGCAGGGCTTACAAGCGTTATATTGAAACGGGGGAGGAGCTCAGCGACGGCGTGGAGTTAAAAACTGTCCTTGATGAAAATGAAAGAATAATAACCGTGGACGAGCTTTCCGAAAGCGGAGTTCCGGTAAAGCTTTCGGGTAAATAGGAGGGTATGTTTGAAAATCAAAGATTTTCAAACTTCGAGTTTTGTTTTCATCGCTGTTGCTCAGAATTTTGCTAACGCAAAACCACAAAACGTCGAAAGAGAGGAGGACACATTTTCCCTGTCGGGAAAATGGTCATAATTATGATGGACATTTTCCGCACCGGAATGAGATGTATGTTCCATAACAAACTTCGTTCCATGCTTACAATAATCGGTATAGCCGTCGGAGTAATGGCGGTGGTGATAGTTTCCTCTATTGGTGAAATAGGAAGAAGCTCCATAAATAATGAGCTGTCCGGAATGGGTATGGACAGTCTTGTTGTGTCTGTGCAGTCAGGCTCAGTAAACAGGCTTAGCGAAAGCGATCTGGACAATATCAAGAAGCTTGATTCTGTGGGAAACGCCATGCCTCTTATGAGTATGATGACAGAGGGGGAAATAAAAAGCTCCCGCATATCCTGCATGGTATGGGGAGTTAATGAGGACGCGGACAATGTCATTGATCTGGACGTCCTTTACGGAAGACTGCTCAACAGCGGAGACCTGGCAAAGGAAAGTCTCGTATGTGTAATAGACGAAGCAATAGCTGACGAGCAGTACAAGCGGGCGAATATCGTTGGAAAGACCCTTACTCTCAAATTAGGCGGAAAGTCTGTTGATTTTGAAATAGTGGGAGTGGTCAAAAACGGAGTAAACACCCTCCAGAATATGCTGGGAGGGTTCATTCCCGATTTCGTGTATATCCCGTACTCTGTTATGCAGGAGCAGGCGGGAAAGACAGGCTTCGATCAGATAACCGTCAAGGTGGAGGATAAGTCCCAAAGCGATTCTGCCGCCGCCGAGGTGAGGAAGCTTCTGTCCCGTGAAAATCCCGACAGCAGCTATTCTGTGGATAATCTTCTGAGCCGCAAGGAGAAAGTGGATAATATTCTTTCCATAGCATCGGCGGCGCTGTCCGCAGTGGCAGGTATAAGTCTTATTGTTTCCGGACTTTCCATTATGACGGTGATGCTGGTGTCCGTAAGTGAGCGGACACGGGAGATAGGGATAAAAAAATCCATCGGAGCAAGCAGGGGAGTTATAATGATGGAGTTCCTGTTTGAATCAGTGCTTATAACTTTTATTGGAAGTATAACTGGTATAATCGGAGGAGTTCTTATTTCGGTACTGATGGGTACTCTGATCGGGGAGGCAGCTGTAAACTGGTGGTTATGCGGAATTATACTGCTTATTTCCCTGATGATCGGCGGAAGCTTTGGAGTGTATCCTGCTTTCAAAGCGGCGGCTCTCAAACCAGTGGATGCGTTGAGGTATGAGTGACAAGGTTGAGGCGTAGTAAATTCAAATGGTTTAGTACATCATGCCCCCTCAAGGGGGCGGGATACTAAATCATTTTTTGTTGTTCAGAAAATTTAAAAATAGAGCGTTAGTTGATTTGTCTTGACGTATCTTATTTGATGAAGTATAATGATTAGTAATATAAATCGGAATTTGTTAAATGTTATCATTTGTGCAGCTATAGGAGGAATAAAATGAAAATTGCAAATGGAATGGAATTTGTAAATGATGAAACTGTGATTGGAAAATGGAATAATATCGGTTGGGTCGGAAATACACATTGCACTTCGCTTGATGACTTGAACGAAAAAAGTGGTGAATATGATACACTATATTTTCTGCCAAATGGTGAACCTTACTGGATATTTGAAGGTTGGACAAAGGGAGTTCTTCTGATACATTACGGCGGTGATGAGCCTATTATTACATATAGATACGATATTCAAAGAATTGATAACAAGGAATACCTGTTTTTCAGACTTGACAATAAGACCGAAATTTTCGTCAAGGTCAATGGCAAACACTACACAAAAGCAACTCTTGGAAAACACGATAATATTGACCTCCCATTTATTTACGATGAGCAAGTGCTTGGAAAATGGAAGTCTGTTGGTTTTGTCGATGTAATAGAAAATTTCTCTCCTGATAATTATAGTCATGGTCTTTATCTGAAAGAAATAAATTTTTTTTCTGACGGCAGACTTGAACAGACTTATATGGATGAAGTATGGTACGACAAATGGACGAAAGGTTTTGTTATTAACCTGCACCGTACAACTGTGTCTGCTTATGAAATAAATATTATAAATGGTACAGATTATTTATTTATGGAGTGGAAAATGGGTAACTATATTTATGGCGGTATGAAACCCAACTTTTATGTGTTTGTTCGTACATAAACAATTTTTTAATGTATCAGTAATACATTAATTCCTGTTTGGTACAATTCAATAAGAAATATTCTGTCCTATTGAGGAGGTATGGCATATGGATAAACATGACTGCATATTACTGTTCAAAAGCATATATCCGGATCATTTTGAAAGGGAAGTCGTTCGAGGTCTGCCGGATGATCTGGTTTTTGATGAAATGATATTACCGCTCAGTGAATTTGATATTCATAAATACGATAAGAAATTTAATGACAGCATTACATTCGGATTCTATTACGGGGATATTGACGAATTAAGGAGCAATGTAAAAAAAGTCGTTGAATATTGGGTTGACCATTTTAATGAAAATGACAGGATATATTGCGGCTATATAGATGGGAAGATTGCAAGCTTCTGCTGTGTTAATGATATGGGTACTTATAAAATAAACGGTCAGGAAATCAAAATAGGCGGTCCGGGATGCGTAGGAACACTCCCGGAGTATCGCAACAGGGGAATAGGATTGACAATGGTAAAAAACATAACGCAGATACTGAAAGAGGAAGATTTTGACTATAGCTATATTCACTTTACGGGTATTCCGGAGTGGTATGAAAAGCTTGGATATAAGACGTCAATAAAATGGAATAGAAATGGCGTTATGTAGCCATGATGGATGGTTCTATAAGATAAGTAAAAAACTGCTGCACCGAATTAAAATGGCACAGCAGTTTTATTTTAAGATTATAAATTCCCCCAAAACTCATTTACCTTATCGGCAAAATCTTTTATATCGTCACAGAGAATTGTTACTTCCTCCTCCTCAAACATCGAAGGAACGTTAAAGTATTTTCCATCTGTAGTTATCCCATAAAGTTCTTCTCCGCCATCTCCGCCGATAATAATATGATTTGGCAGATATTCAGATATTTCGGAATTATCATTATATTTCTGCAATTCTTCCATTGGGTATAATACAAGCCATGATTCTCCGATGTCGCCCTCTCCGCCGTTATGCTCTTTCATAAAATCAATATAATTCTGAGGAAGCTTTACCCCATTGATCTCTATGATGTCTTCTCCGGTATATGGAGCATTAAATTCAAATTCACCCCACATATGTTTTCCCCCCTTATTAATTCTTTTTATATGTTTCGGTGAACTCTTTAAGCTTGGAGTAGGTCTCCTCACTGAGAATATGCTCTATACGGCAGGCGTCCTGTTCGGCGTTTTCTTCCGATACGCCGAGGATCTCATTCAGGAAACCTTTCAGCAGTACGTGTCTTCCGTAGACCTGCTCCGCTTTGGCTTTTCCGCTGTCGGTAAGGATTATCTGTCCGCCTTTATCGACGGTTATATATCCGTCGGCTTTCAGTATCCCCACTGCACGGCTTATGCTGGGCTTGGAATATCCAAGCTCGGAAGCGATGTCTACAGACCGGACAAAGCCTGTCTTATTATGCAGCAGCAGTATAGTTTCCAGATAGTCTTCGCCGGATTCGCGGATAGCCATTAGATCTCCTCCTGTCAATTTTTTATTTGTTCTTTATATAATTATCCATTGCCTTTGCAGCGGTCTTTCCTGCACCCATTGCAAGAATTACTGTTGCCGCTCCTGTTACTGCGTCGCCGCCTGCGTATACGCCTTCACGGGAGGTAAGTCCGTTTTCGTCCGCTACGAAGCAGCCTCTGCGGTTGGTCTCCAGACCCTTTGTAGTGTTCCTTATCAGCGGGTTAGGGGATGTTCCTATGGACATTATAACGCAGTCAACGTCCATAACAAACTCCGAGCCTGTTTTCTCCACAGGACTTCTTCTGCCGCTTTCGTCCGGCTCGCCAAGCTCCATTTCGATACACTTCATTCCGGTTACGAACTTGTGCTCGTCGC
>JAFLUJ010000349.1 GCA_022511485.1 Oscillospiraceae bacterium
GAGGGCTGATCTATGGAAAAGTTCAAAAAACAGATCAGGGCAAAAATGATCTTTTATATTGGTTTTGCCGTGCTGATGGGAGTAACATACACAGTGATCTATTTTATTTTAGACGATAAGCTCACCTTTGCTGCGGGATACAGCTTCGGATTCTGCTTCGGAGTTATTGCGGCAGCGGTTGTATTGGCAATACGGTGCGGTTTGGCTTTTAAAGACCCTGAAAGGCTCAAAAAGCTTTATATTGCAGAGACCGATGAACGCAACAGGCTTATCCGCGAAAAAACAACAAGCGGAAGCTTTACTCTCAGCGCACTTATTTTTGGCTTTGCAGCATCTGTTGCAGCGTTTTTTTCTGAAACCGTCACCAGTGTTCTTGCCGCTGTGATCCTTGTTATGGCGGCAGTCAAAATGTCCCTCAAATTCTATTATGACAGAAAATACTGAATTATTGTGCAGTATGACTAATTGACAAAATCTTTATTATATAGTATTATTGTATTAGTTCTATGATACAATTGTGAAAGGAAGTGTATTTATGGCTGCGGTTCTTGAAGTTCAGGAGCTTTCTAAAAAGTATCCCAAGAAGGATGTTTTTGCTGCCGACAAAGTAAGCTTTACCGTTGAGGAGGGGGAGATCTTCGCTCTTATCGGGCCCAACGGTGCGGGAAAAACCACTACTATCCGTATGATCTCCACGCTTATCCAGCCCACTGCCGGTGACGCTGTTGTGGCAGGTCACAGCATTGTCAAAGAGCCTGACAAGGTTCGGGAGTGCATAACCTATCTTCCGGACGAAGCTGGAGCATACAAAACTATGACAGGTCAAAATTATCTGGAATTTATGGCGGGACTTTTCGCTAAGGACAAGGACACTCTTGAAAAATACGTTGAGAGGGGAAAGGTCATCTGCGGTCTGGGGGACAGGCTCAACGAAAAGATCGGCGGATATTCCAGAGGTATGATCCGCAAGCTGCTTCTTGCCCGTGCAGTCATGACGGAGCCTAAGCTTGCTATAATGGACGAGGCTACCTCCGGATTGGACGTTATTAACGCTCTGGAAATACGTAAGATGATAAAAAATCTTGCCAAGGAAAGGAACATGGCGTTCCTGCTGTCCTCCCACAATATGCTGGAGATAGAATATGTATCCGACCGTGTGGGGATCATCACCGGCGGTAAGCTTATGGAGGTCGGAAAAATCGACGAGATAAAAGAAAAATACGGTGCTGCCAATCTGGAAGAGGTATTTGAAAAAGTTGTAAAGGGCGGTATGCTTGAAAATAAATAAATTTATTTTCAAGCTGCGAGTTTTGTTTTTCAGACTGCCGTCTGAAATTTGCTTCGCAAACCACAAAACATCGAAAGGAGGAATGCTCCCTGTGGGAGCATGATATAAAATATGCAATTCGGTAATCTTCTCAAAAAAGAGCTTAGGGAGCTTATTACAAAGCAGGCAATAATCAGCATGGTATTTACGATGGTATTGCTTATCGTAATGGGTCAGATAATGGGAACTGCAATGGAGGAGGGATTTGATACCTCCACGATAACGCTGTGCAATCAGGACGATAGTGAATTTACCTCTGATCTTCTTGAAAAGATCAATGCTTCTGAGTCTGTAAAAATAAAATATGTTGAACTGCAAAGCGATGACTATGCCGCTGAGCTTGAAAGGCTGGATATTAAAAATGTAGTCATTATTCCGCAGGGCTACGGCGAAAGCATTATAGAAAAGCATGAGCCTGCTTCTGTAAAGTTTGTAAGTACAATGCAGGCTGCGGGTCTTGCGTCTTCAATGAGCACACTCTCTGCGTCCGACGTTATAAGCTCCATACAAAGCACTTGTACAAATGAAATACTGCTCAAATCCCACGGTCTTACCGATGAGCAGATCGAAATGGTAAGACATCCTATGCAGACTATTGAATACACAGTCAACAACGGCAGGACAGCGGAGATCTCCGCTTCTGCTCTTACTGCTATTACTATGATGCAGTCTATGATAGCTCCTTTTGCGATTTTTTTCCTGCTGCTTATGGCTTCCCAGATGATAATGACGGCTATCTCCACGGAGAAGATAGACAAAACTCTGGAAACTCTGCTTTCTGCTCCTGTTTCCAGAATGACTGTCCTGAGCGCAAAAATGGTGGCGGCGGTCATTACGGCTCTGCTGAACGCATTGTTTATGATCGTGGGATTCATTTTCTACATGACCGGAATGATGGGCAGTGCGGTAAATGAAATATCGACCGGGATGAATATTTCCGGAGCGGAAATGGCTGAAGCAATGGGAAGTGTGACAAATCTGGGTCAGGCAATGACTGACCTGGGACTGTCTCTTACACCTGTAAGCTATGTGCTTTTTGCGGTACAGCTTTTCTTCACTGTAGCAATAGGACTTGCCATTTCCCTTATTCTGGGAGCTATGGCAACGGACGTAAAATCCGTCCAGACTCTGATAATGCCTGTCATGATCGCGGTAATGATACCGTTCTTCATTACGATGTTTATGGACGTAAATTCAATGTCCATGCCATTTAAAATAATCGTTTACGCCATTCCTTTTACACACACATATACAGCCTTGACAAATCTGATGAATGGTGATATGATTATATATTGGGCGGGGCTTGCGTATCAGATAGTCTTCTTTGCGGTTTGTATGTTCCTGGCTGTGAAGATGTTCACCACAGACAAGCTGTTTACGATGTCATTTTCCGGAGACGGGGGAAAGAAAAAATCCGGGAAGAAGCTCTCCGCCGAAAATTGATCTAATGGAGTTTTAGAGATGAGCGATAAGCGCAAACCTTTATATATTCCTAAGGAGCGGCGTTCGGTGCTTCTCAGGGTATGCAGCTGGCTGTTTACTGCCGGTACTTGTCTTATGTGGATATTCAAGGACAAGTTTGAGATCCAGCGGGGAGACCTGCTTATCATGTCCGGAATTGCTGTTCTTCTGGTAACGCTGTCTATGAATTCAAAGCAGTCGGAAAGACGTCTCAGAATTGATGATGAGACCCTCCGGAAGATACAGGAGGAGATCGGCAAGGACAACTATAACAACAATGATATTTACTACAAGTAATTTACTGCAAGCAAAAGGGGTCAGAGGAAGGCTCAGTCTTTCTCTGACCCCGTTTTGGCGCTATTCAGCGAATATTTACATTTAAATTTTCAAATTTATGTTTACAAGACGGACAAAATGTGATATAATACAATGATGATAAAAAAATAACTGTAAGGGTGCTTAAGTTTGAAAAATCTTCGATTTTTCAAACTGCGAGTTTTGTTTTCCTCACTGTCGTTCGGAATTTTGCTAATGCAAAACCACAAAACGTCGAAAAGAAAGGAGGACACATTTTCCCTGATGGGAAAATGGTCATATATATGCGTGTTATAACCGGTACTGCAAGGGGCAGGCGGCTCAAAGCTCCCGAGGGACGGGATGTTCGTCCTACCACTGACAAGGTAAAAGAGGCTGTTTTTTCGATAATTCAGTTTGATATAGAAGGCTCTGCTGTGCTGGATCTTTTTTCTGGTTCGGGGCAGATGGGTGTGGAGGCTCTTTCACGGGGGGCAAAGTCCTGTGTTTTCGTGGACAGCAGCCATACTTCCATCGGGATCACAAAGGAAAATGTGGCGGCGGCTGGTTTCCGCAATCAGGCTACTGTCATTACTGCGGACAGCATAAGCTATCTGAGAATGTGCAGAAGCAAATTCGACATAGCTTTTCTTGATCCTCCCTATGAAAAAGGTCTTATTGAACAGTCTATGCCGCTTCTGTGCGGACTTATGTCCGAAAGAGGTATAGTTCTCTGTGAGCATGAAAAGGGTCTTGCTCTGCCTGAAAGCTTCGGCAGTCTGGTGCTTCACCGCACTTATAAATACGGCAAGGTTGAAGTAACGGTGTACAGGATCCCTGACAATGAAGGGTAAGTCCGGCGGGATAATGTATGTTCTGCGCGGTGAATGAATATCTGAAAGGAGATGTGCCGCTGTCCGGCGGCTGAACATATATTGATGGAAAAAAGAATTGCTGTTTATCCGGGAAGCTTTGACCCGATCACTTACGGTCACAGGGACATTATCCAAAGGGCGTCAAAGCTATTTGACAAGGTCATTGTTCTGGTGTCGGTAAATGCGATAAAGGATCCCAGCTTTACTGCTGTGGAGCGTATAAAAATGATCGAAAAGGTCGTTTCGGAAGGTATTGAAGATGTTGTTATAGATATGTGGGACGGGCTTCTGGTGGACTATATCCGTCAGGTGGGCGCGTGTGCCATAATCAAGGGCTTGCGTGCTGTTTCCGACTTTGAGTATGAGTTTCAGCAGGCTCTCGCCAACAAGATACTTTATGACGGGGCGGAAACGGTTTTCCTTACTACAAGCTCTGAAAATATGTATCTTTCCTCCAGTGTTGTGAAGCAGATCGCTTCCTTCGGCGGTGATATAAGTCATTTCGTTCCCCACTGTATTCTTGACGATATTAAAATACGGCTCACTAAAAATCCACCTGTGCTCAGATAAGAGATAAGAAAGGATCGGTAAAATATGATAATTGATGACATTCTTGATATGATGGACGATCTGCTGGATAATGCTGCGTCCGTTCCGTTTTCGGTGAAAAAATCCATAATCGACTGCGATCAGATGAGGGATTATATTAACGAGATCCGTCTGAATCTTCCTCAGGAGATCAAGCAGGCAAAGCTTATCGTAAGGGACAGGCAGTCCATTATCACTGACGCCAACAAGGAAGCGGATACTATTATCCGTCGTGCTGAGGACAGAGCCAAGATAATGGTCTCCAATGATGAGATCACCAAGGGCGCTAAGGCTAAGGCGGTAGAGATCACAAATCAGGCACAGGCTAAGGCTAAGGAGATAAAGCTCGCCGCTGACAAATACATTGACAACGTTCTTGTTCAGACTGAGGAATGCTTACAGTCCAAGCTCGCAGATGTAAGAAAGACACGTCAGGCGGTAAGGACGCTCCCTGCTCAGAATCAGCAGGCTAAAAAAATGTAAATTATTATGTCGGACGTTTTGTGTGTCTGAGGTTGGCTGATTCTTTTTGTCCCAGATACCATGAGACAGACAAGTATATCAAAAGAATTTACGCTGGTTGTTCCTATTGGTTCAGTCGGCGTATTTTGTTTTGTGCAAATTAATGCTAATTTCTGAAATGGTGGCAGAGATAAATCATTTAGAAAAAAATGCAGCCAATGCAACCATTTCAATTAAAAATCTGACTTATATAGTGAAGGGAGGCGAATAGAATGGATGACAAGGATATAGTTGCTATGTATTTTGACCGCGATGAAATGGCAGTAAGCAAGACCATTGAGCAATACGGCGCCATGCTCACACGTTTTGCAGGCAAATTTCTGAAAGACAAGCGTGATGTGGAGGAATGCGTGAACGATACCTATTCCAAAGCATGGAACAGCATCCCGCCGAACTGTCCTGATAATCTGTTTGCATACCTTGCCAAAATCTGCCGATGTACTGCACTTAATATAATAGAAAAAGGTTCAGCTCAGAAACGGAGCGTACAATTGGTAGAGCTTACGACGGAATTGGCAGAATGTTTACCTGACCAAAGCAGCACATACAGCAATGAGGACAATATCTCGGAATTGGTAAATGAATATCTCAGGACGCTGAATAAGGAAAAGCGCGCAGTCTTTATCGGACGTTACTGGTATGGCGAAAGCATTGCTGCTATATCCGAAAAAACGGGATTTTCGGAAAGTAAGGTAAAATCCATGCTTCACAGAATAAGAGGAGACTTCAGGAAATACCTGAACGAGAAAGGAGAATCACTATGAATGAATATGATATAATGAAAGCAATGAACGGTGTGGAGGAACAGTTCGTTTCCGAATATACAGAGTTTACACCAAGAAAAGGTATCAGCATTAAGCGAGTTATTAAGACGAGTATTATTATTGCGGCTGCTGCTGCATTTGTGATACCGGCTGGGGCATATGTTTACAGTGAGTTTATACACCGTGACAATGTTGAGCATTACATTACGGGAACTGAGCTTATCGAAGAGCAAAGTCCCGATGCGGTAAAAAATTATGTAATGGAGAATAATGATTACCGTATCACCATAGATTCCGCTCTTTCGGACGGACATAATGTGATGATGGTGCTTACCAACGATGCCAAGACCATAAAAGGCTTGGAGATAAAGGCTTGGACAGGCGGTCTTACCGAAACCTATATCACCTACGCCGACGGCAGTGCGGGACCGTTTAAAACTATCGGTCAGACAGAAAGACCAATGACGGGTATGAGCGGATATGCCTATGACGATTATGATAAAAGTCCTATCGGATTTGACAGAAGAGTGAGCATTTTCAGCTGCAGAGATATTGACCTTAATAAGGACGTTAAGATCGAATTTTTCATAGATGTCAAGGGACGTCACAGTGCGGAGCTTTATTATTGGAGACGTGATTACCCGGAGCTTCTGAAAAGTGTCATTCCGGATTTTGATCTTGACGAAGAAATAACAAACGATCTTGACGGTATGGAATTTATCACAAGCTTTGCTCCGAATGTTAAATGTGTCCCTCTCTACGCAGAGGATGGAACAGAGATATTCATGTCGGCATTTGAGGTATTCTCGGAAAATGGAAGGACGCTTGCCGGTGAAAACAATATCATTGATCCCTGGAGCTTTTTCTTCATAACAAATGATGGTGAAAAAATACCTCTTAATTTTGAAAACTATAATATTAAGTCAAGAGAAGACTGCGATTATGTCATCTTTGGGGATTTTATCGACCCGGACGAATATCAGGGGATTGAGGTAAATGGTATCAGGTATCTGAAACAAGAGTGATATTCCCTGAATACAAACGCTCTGAGCCTGTTGGTTCAGAGCGTTTTTTCTGTTTATTGAATCAAATATTAGCCTATGAACATCTGTGTCCAGTAATTTCCGCTTACTACGTGTCCTACGCCGATCTCCTTGAATGATGCGTTGAGAATGTTTGCTCTGTGACCTTCGGAGTTCATCCAGCCGGTAACAACTGCTTCGGGGGTTCTGTAACCCATGGCGATGTTTTCTCCGGCGGTCTTATAGCTTATCCCAAAGCTCTTCATCATATCAAAGGGACTTCCGTATGTAGGTGATGTGTGACTGAAGTACTGCTTGTCCTTCATATCCTGTGATTTTGCTCTTGCAACTGCGGAAAGCTTGGTGTTAAGTGTAAGGGGAGAAAGTCCGTACTTTGCTCTCTCAACGTTTACAAGCTCTACTACCTTCTTTTCGTAGTCCGAAACACTGCTGTCATCTGTGCCTGGTTTTGATGTATCTGTGCTCGGCTTGGAGGTGTCCGGCTTTGAAGGTGTAGTATCAGGCTTGGAAGCGCCTGTACCCGGTGCTGCTGCACAGTCGCCTGTGTCACAGGAGTTGCTGCCGGAGCCTGACTCTGCTCCGTTTCCCGTTCCGGGAGTGTTTGCACAGTTGTCATTGTTGTCCTGGCAGCCGGTGTAGTTTCCGAAAATGTTCTCTAAGCCAAAAGCTTTCAGAATAGCGTTGATGTCTGAAAAGCTCGGACAATTGCTGCTGACGCTTACGTTACAGTTATTGGAACCGGAATTTGAATTGCAGCTGTTTGAGCCGCCAAATACCTGAAAATAACCAACGGCGCTTACCGGAACTGAGGAAGCTGTAACGATCGCAATTGCGCTCACTGCCGCCATGGCACATCTTAAAGTCTTTTTCATAAGTATACCTCCTGAATTTTATCATGAAAGCCACTATTTTTACAAGCTTTCTTCCTTTATTATATCTTGTATTGTGGAAAATTTCAACCCACAATATATGGTGTACAAAATGCACATTCTATGCAAAAATGTTTCCTGCTGACGGTGGGTAAGATAATATTATGCAGGTTTGTTAAAACGAACTAAATTTTTTCTGTAATTTTTGTACGGTATTTTTATTGACAAACTATAGTTTGTCGTGATAAACTATATACAGACATGGAGGTTTGTTCAAACAAATTAAAATAAAAGGAGAATCCGGAATGGAAGAATACAAGCTTTTTGATGCAGAATACAGACTTTTATCCCTGATATGGGAAAACGAGCCGATAAACTCTACTCAGTTATCCAAGCTTTGTCTGGAAAAGCTTGGATGGAAGAAGCCTACCACATATAATCTGATACGCAAGCTGTCAGAACGTGGTTTCCTGAAAAATGAAAATGCCACTGTCACGGCTCTTGTGAAAAAAGAGCAGGTGGCAAAGTATGAGGGGGAAATGGTTGTGGAAAAGAATTTCGGAGGGTCGCTTCCGGCTTTCATTTCTGCGTTTCTGGACGGAAAAACCATCTCCGCTGAGGAGGCTGACGAGGTAAAAAGAATGATCGACAAGGCAAGGAGAAAAAATAATCATGACTGAAACTATTATACAAGCTATCCTTGAATCAAGCTTTATGGCGGGAATTGCTGCGGTCGTTGTCATGCTGCTTCGCATTCCTATGAGGAAGCTTCCGAGAAAGTGGTCGTATATGCTTTGGGCGGTGGTGTTTTTCCGCTGTCTTTGTCCGTTTTCAGCTGAAAGTGAGATAAGTATTTTCAATGTCCTGAATACTTCTGAACAGAGTGCCTCTGTTCAGATAACCGAGGCGGTGGTATATGATTCGCAGGAAACCTATCTGACAGATGAAAATACGATAAACATTTTTGACACTCTTCCCGGACAGTATGCTTCCGAACAAAGTACATCCGTGCAGATAACAGAGTCGGTATACGACGATAAGGAAAACTATGTGACAGAATATTATTACGGAAATGTTCAGTTTCCGGATGACGATCCTGTTTATAAGGATTACAGCGGCAATGCGGCTTTCAATAAAACAGTTGCAGTTGCCGATGCCGTTCCCGGTACAGCAAGTACAAAAGGACAGATAGATCGGGATACTGTTATTTTAATAATATGGGCAACGGGAGTTCTGGTAATGGTCTGGTATGCTGTTGTCTCCTACACATTGCTTATGCAAAAAGTAAGTGCGGCTGTGAAAATGCCGGACGGAGTATACGAGACGGACAGGATCTCCACGGCGTTTACTGCGGGATTCTTTGTGCCGAAAATATATCTTCCCTGCGGGCTTTCCGAAAATGAGCGCAGACTTATAATAGCACACGAAAAGGTACATATAAAACGGTTTGATATTATCACAAAGCCTCTGGCATTCGCAGGACTTGCTCTCCACTGGTTCAATCCGCTTATCTGGGCAGCGTTTGCTCTTATGTCAAGGGACATGGAGTTTTCCTGCGATGAGGCAGTTCTGGAAATGCTCGGTTCGGAGGAAAAAGAAGATTATTCGGAAGCTCTTTTAAGGGCTTCCATGAAAAAAAGCGGTCTTGCGGCTTTCCCGTTAGCTTTTGCCGAAACAGGGATAAAGAAAAGAGTTGAAAATGTTCTTGAATATAAAAAGCAAAAAATTACCGGAGCTGTGCTTTCCGCCGCAATAGTTCTGACAGCCTGTGCGGCTCTTGGGACTGATCCGGTCAGCGGCTACGGCGAATCTGTTACTGATATATCTCTCACCCTTCTTGAAAAAGAACTTTTTTTCCCGGCGTTTTTAGAGATCGAGAACCGCAGCGGAGAAAATGTATTGGTGATCTATGTCGATGACGACTATGAAAAAGATGACCCACGGAAGCCTGTGGGAATATCATATGCCCTTGCTTATTCGATAAATGAAATTGGCTCAGGCGGTGTCTGCTGTGACCGTGAAAAGGATATAGAAATAACTGACCCTGACAAGATCACAAAGGCTGTTATAAACGATCTTCAAATAA
Source organism: Oscillospiraceae bacterium (assembly GCA_022511485.1). Taxonomy (GTDB): domain Bacteria; phylum Bacillota; class Clostridia; order Oscillospirales; family Ruminococcaceae; genus RGIG8773. The sequence goes on from JAFLUJ010000349.1 coordinate 9,830, forward strand.
TAAATAAAGACGATGTAAAATATCTTGCAGTCGATATGGATATTTATAAAAATGATGACGCAGATGAATATATACAAAATATAACTGCTGAAATTGAGATAGATGAGGGAATTGAAGATCGGTCTCCTGACCCATATGGCTATGGACTGATGTTATATGGATTTGATGATATTGATGTTTACATCGCCGACGGACTGAACGTCGTAAATACATTTTCGGTGGCGCGTGGATGGAGCATAAAAAAAGGATCGGATGGACAAATCCAGCTTGAAGAACAAGGAGAATACGAGAAGGTAACTTGGAGCTTTGAAGCAGAAGAACAGGAATTTTTAAAAAAGTTCCGTGATTTTTCCTTTGATATTGATCTTGAACAGGCAGTACCATATGGGCTTGGGATAACGTATCCCGAAGCAAATACTGTATATCTTTTCAGTACGCCTGCCGATGGAATAAATATGTACGGCTATGATTATAACGGAAGATTTCCAATAGTCATTATCGAGCATGACGGAATAACCGACGCTTTTATGGAAAACTGGACATCGCGGATGTTTCCTGCTGTGGCATTCTGTAACGATTATGACGGTGACGGCGAAAATGAAATAGCAGCCTGCTACTATATCGGACATGGCACAGGAACGAGTGTTTTTGAGCTGGTGCTCTATAAAAAGAATGAAAGAGGTCATTTCATTGAGTACAAGCCTGATCCGACAGCTGTAAAAGAC
>JAFLUJ010000350.1 GCA_022511485.1 Oscillospiraceae bacterium
CAAAAGAGGTCAACGAAAACCTTGAAAGCTTCGAGCTGGGAGTTGCGGTTGCTAAGCTGTACGACTTTATCTGGGACGTTTACTGCGACTGGTATATCGAGCTTACAAAACCTCGTATCGCCGCAGGAGGGGACACAGCCGCTTCCGCACAGGCAGTTCTTGTATGGGTAATGCAGGGTATGCTTCGTCTGCTCCATCCCTTTATGCCGTTCATTACGGAAGAGATATGGTCTGCTGTTTCTGACAGCGGAGTACCCTGTATCCTTTCCGAGTTCCCGGAGTATGACGAGAAGCTCAATTTCGAGACTGAGGAAGTTCAGTTCGGAAAGATCATCGAGGCTATCCGCGGCGTAAGAAACCGCCGCTCCGAGATGAATGTACCTCCCTCCAAAAAGGCGGCTGTTCATATCGAAACTGCCGAGGGAGCTATCTTCGAGCAGGGACGTCTTTTCTTCGAGAGACTTGCTTCCGCATCGGAGGTAGTGATCTCCGAAAAGGTAGATATGCCGGAGGCGGTGACGGTAGTTACCGACAGCGCAAGAATTTTCATCCCCATGGACGAGCTTGTTGACAAGGAGAAGGAGCTTGCACGTCTTAACAAGGAAAAGGCTGCTGTCCAGAAGGACATCGACTTCTCGTCGAATAAGCTGAACAATCAGGGATTTGTTGCGAAAGCTCCCGCACAGCAGGTGGAGGCAGAGAAAGCCAAGCTTGCAAAGGCTCAGGAGAAGATGGCTAAGATCGAGCAGTCCATTGCGGCGCTTAGCAAGTAACAAGACAGCATATTGTGTCAGCCGGCTTTCTGTTTTATCCGGAAAGCCGGTTTGCTTTGTCTTAAAAAACCGGAATTTTGGGAGGTACGGATATGGTTTATTACAATGAGAATGGAATATTGATTCGTGACTTACAGCAAAGTGACGCGAAGATCATTGCAGAGGAAGAGCTTGCTCAAGGGTGGGACTCCAGCGGAAAATATGAAATGCGGCTGAAGGATCAGGCAGATGGCAAGTCTGTAAATTTAGTGGCTGAGTACAATGGAAATATTGCAGGATATATAAACGTATATCCCAACTCTGCATGGGGTGCATTTGCAAACCGTGGATATCCCGAAATAGTTGACTTTGGAGTGCTGGTCAAATACCGGAATAACGGCATTGGCAGTAAGCTTATGGACATAGCGGAACAGATCGCGTTTTCATATTCTGACGTGGTTTACCTTGGGGTAGGATTACACAGCGGATATGGAAGTGCTCAAAGGATGTACGTAAAGCGGGGATATATTCCAGATGGAAGCGGCGTCTGGTATAAGGATGAGATTTGTAAGCAGAATGCAAGCTGTTGCAACGATGATGATCTGGTTTTATATTTCTCAAAATGTATAAGGTAAATTATCATTTATGTGCCTAAGTGGCGTGAGGATAGTTCTGTAGTTTTTATCGTTGGTTCGTAAATATTAGATATTTACAACAATGCGAGGGTCAAGGAACCACAGGGGGAGGGGAACCGAAAACTCAACAAAAGCGGGCTTCCCCTCCCCCTGAGGTTCCCTACCCTCGCGCTCCCTACCTTCCTTACCCCCACCCCTTCCGCTTTTGCAGATGAAATAAAAATCAAAAATGTCACTAAAATTTGAGATAACATATTTCTTATGTTTTGCCTTTACAAATTCTTTTTTGTACAAGCTGTTCAATAATGTTATATGGTCTGTTTCAATTTACTTTACTTATTACAGTATAACGGTAGCCTGAGAGGGGAGAGGACGAGGGAAGGGGGTTGGTAAGGGGGAAACCGTAAAGGAGAGGGGGGAGGCGGCGTGTGTCCCCTATTTCTTTTGAGCGCTCCCCCTTCTCCTGGGAGGTGCCCCACTTACACTCTCTGAGAACAATTAACTTTTACGAAAAGGCAATAAAAATTCACAATCAACACCTATACCAAAATCATAATTACTCTGTTAAATGATAATTTATTTATTCATTTGCAAAATATGAAGGTTGATTTTTCCGCTGTTTTGTGGTATGATTTTATTGCCAAGAAATTTTAAGCCGGAGATAAAATGAACTATACTATACGTAAAATAAATAAAACAGAATACTCGCTGTTAAACGATTTTTTGTATGAAGCGATTTTCATACCGGAGGGTGTTGAGCCCCCTCCCAAAGCAATAATAAACACTCCCGAACTGCAGGTCTACGTTGACGGGTTCGGACAGCAGGAGCATGACAGGGCATTAGTGGCGGAAGTGGATAACAAAGTGGTGGGAGCGGTCTGGGTCCGCATTATGAATGACTACGGACACATCGACGACAGTACGCCCTCCTTTGCAATCTCTCTGTACAAGGAATATCGGGGGTATGGAATAGGTACGGACATGATGAGGAAAATGCTCGCCCTCCTGAAAGACTGCGGTTACAAGCAGGCTTCCCTCGCAGTGCAGAAAGCCAATTACGCGGTGAAAATGTATCGGAAGGTTGGCTTTGAGATCGTGGACGAAAATGAGGAAGAGTACATTATGATAAATCATCTGCAATAAATTTACGGAAGAAAAGAGCTGATCTTATGCTTAACGAATACGCCACAGGCTTGCAGTCTCTGGCGGTTTTCAGAGGGATACTTAAAGATGAGACCGTGGGAAAGCTTCTTGATTTCCTCTCTAACCCCTCTGCGGACAGCTACGGGGACTTTGTGGGAAGCCTTTACATCCACGGGGATTCCCTGACAGACTTCCTCATTGAGACTGTTACCGAGGACGAAAATCCCTACCTGAAACGTCTTGCTGAATTTAAGGAAGTCCCCTCAAATATTGACGAGGCGGCAAGGAACGATCTGGCGTTCCTCCAACGTCTTTCCCGTCTTACCCCGGAGGAGGCATGGGCAGCAGCGGGAAACGGCTCTCCCCCTGCAAAGTGGAGCGTGTCGGAAAAAGACTTCCTTACGATATACCGGGAGCGGATAGCCGCCCTTCACACAAGAGGCTTCGGGATATTCGCCAAGTATCATGTTTTTGTTTTCAAGGAGGGCAGGCTCGTTCCCCTGAAAAATCCCGACCCTCAAAGACTGTCCCAGCTTTCCGGCTATGAAATGGAGCGGGAAAAGGTCATCGCCAACACCATGGCACTGCTCCATGACAAGCCCGCGCCCAATGTCCTTTTGTACGGGGACGCAGGCACGGGAAAGTCCTCCACGGTCAAGGCGATAGTCAACGAATACAGAGACAGAGGTCTGCGGCTTATCGAGCTTACAAAGGCACAGCTTGGGGAGCTTCCCGCTGTTATTGAAAAGATCGCAGGCAATCCACTGAAATTTATTATTTTCATAGACGACATTTCTTTCTCTGCGGACGATGACAATTTCAGCGCACTCAAAGCAGTTCTGGAGGGAAGCGCCGCCGCCAAAACTCCCAACATGACGATCTACTGCACAAGCAACCGCAGACATCTTGTGAAGGAGAGGTTTTCCGACAGAAGCGGAGACGACGTCCACGCCTCCGATACCAGAGAGGAGCTTGTTTCCCTTTCGGAGCGTTTCGGTCTGAAAGTTGCATTCCTGAAACCAAACAAGGACACCTATCTGCAAATCGTGGAAAGTCTTGCGGAGCAGTATGGCATTGAATGTACTCCCGACCTGCTGACCCGTGCGGAAGCCTATGCCCTGCGCCGAAGCGGACGCTCCGGCAGAGCAGCAAAGCACTTTATTGAGCTTGAAGCTGCAAAATGAAAACAAACACCCTGTTTTGTACGAATAAACAAAACAGGGTGTTTTAAACTATCAGTCTGATTTTTAAACTCGTGGGATCTTTTGCAGCAATATGTAATTCCATCACTGCTTGTCATTGGCAACAATGCCGAGTATCATATTGAATCCGCTGCGGAGGAATTCCTCCTTGGCGATACCCAGACTGTTTTCCATATATGCCTGTTTCCGTGAGCAGAAGGAAATAAGTCCGCATATGCTTGACCATATTACAAAGGTGGACTGCATGGGATCTATGTCCGGCTTTATGAAACCGTCCAGCTTGCCACGTTCGAGGAATTTACAGACGATCCAATTGATCTCCTCGCTTGTATCAAAGATAGACTGCAATACGGGAAGCTCCGCGATCTTCTCCTTGTCGGTGCATATCTGTCCCAGGATACAGTCAAAGTACATGGGATAGTCCTTCTCAAACCGTACCAATGTCCAGCACAGCAGGTTATATGCTCTTTCGTAATCCGAGATGTTGGCGAAACAGCTTCTTACGCCGTCCCGGAGTGTAGACATATACTCCAGAACTATGTGATAATAGATGTCGTCCTTGCTTGTAAAATAGGCATAGATAGTCGCCTTGCTGCATTCTGCGGCTTCCGCGATCTCGTCCATAGAGGTCTTGTCAGATCCGTTTGCAAGGAACAGCTTTTTAGCAGCGTCAAGAATGATACTGCGGTTATATTCGATCAGTTTTTGCTTTCTCGTGCTCATATTATACGACCTTTCTCTTTTTTGAACTGTTGGTATATTTATTATAACACAGGGGTAAAAGCTTGTCAAGGCGTTTAAAAAATATTTTTTACTTCCCTAACGATCATAAATATCATACTTAGCGCAGTCTTTCAGCAAGATACGCCACATTTTCTTTAACGGACTTTGTCCCGTCCACCTCTATGACCGGACATTCCATTCCGGACAGCCAGTCATCAACATACTGCTCCGTCCGAGCCTCCGCCATGGCTAAGAAGCCCTCTTCCGTTTCGTACAGATCACCGCCCGGGAGCATACGGTCTCCGAACTTACGGAAGGAACGCTCCCTGATTCGTTTCATCCGTATTTCCTTTGGGACATTGATACGCACTATGCTTTCAAACAGTGAGGTAATTTTCTCGTCAAAATTTCCTCTGACGGATGCAAGCACAAACCTGTCACAAACGGAGACATTCTCCCAAAGAACTTTTTCTGCCTCCTCACCGGAGCGGGGAGCAGCATACAAATAGCTGGCATCATTCTTCGGAAAGTAACAATCCTCAATATCAATGAATGTGTATCCAAGTACTCTTGCCAGTTCTTTGCCAAGGGTACTTTTTCCGCTGCCGTTCAGACCGCATACAAGGATACCTGATCTCAAAATGACCTCTCCCCCCATCAGAAAACTAAATCCCCAGACCAATATTAGTTTTATCCCCCATATAACTTCCGCTTTGGGGAAAATTCTGTCTGACCCGCTCCGCAAACTTCGGTGAAAATCCATACCCGGTAAGCTCATCAACGGGAACAAACCTCACATCATGGATGGGATTTGCGTCAAATTCATTTGTAGGCAGAGTGATTTCCCCGCCCAGCCTTTTTACCAGAAACGTTATGTGAAGAACGGTATTTGAACTGGACTGAACATCGCATACATACAGAAGCTTCACGACTTCAACATCAAGCCCGGTCTCCTCTTTGAACTCCCGTTTCAGTCCATGTTCAATAGTTTCTCCACGTTCAAGGCGACCGCCGGGCAGTGACCAGTCCCTTGAATCGCTTAACTTCTGCTTGACAATAAGAAGCTCGTTGTTTTCAATGAGGATACCCGTGACCCGTATATTGAAAATGTATTCGGGATTCATGTGATTTGCCCCTCCCTCTATTATGCAATTATACGGACAGCATTTTCGCCGGTCTGAAAAGGATACCCGACACTGCTGCCAATGTCTCTGCGCTTTCCCTTGGCTCTGAGTATCTTTCCGTCATTATTTTTTATATACTGCCTGACATACAGATTATCATATGTTTGTTCCTTTCCATACTCATACCAGACAAACAAAACTTTTGAAGCATCGCCAATAATCAGCTGATTTTTCTCGTTTATAATTTCCACGGGGTCAGTAATGTACAGAGTTTCGCCTTTATCAAAATGTATGACAATTTCTGTACTGCTCCATTTGACTGATTCAATGGTATGGACAATATCATATGGTCTCCCGAACCATTCGCCCCAGAGCTGTATACTGCCTTTTTCTATCAGAAGCTCCTCTGCAAAACGTTCTCCCATACAACGTCTGCCTTCTTCAATAAATGTCTTGGCTTTGTGAGGAAAATAACTGCAATGCAGTGACCTGACTTTCATTTCCGAAAACAGCGTATCCGGATGGCAAAGCTCGCAGACAGTTTTTTTATATTCATCCATAACTATATATGCCAGCACTTTTCCACGGCTTTCAACAGACCAAACGGAATCGGACATCTGCGGAAGATATTTCTCCACCTTTTTTAAAGCGTCCGAAAGCATATCTTTTTTATGCATATCCAGAAATTCTGTATTTGGCGCAGTAACATCATCACCCATGCATACGCTGTCACGAGTCACTTTTATTTGTCCGTCAGACACCGATTTTTTTGATGCATTATTAAAAAACATTTTACCTCTCCCCGAAACAAAATGCAACAGATCAGTTTATGTATTTAAGCTCTGACAAAACCATCCTGCCATAAACATTTCCCTGTTTTATACGTGTCGATACACCATTCCTGACGATCAATTTCTTTTTGGATATCAGCAAGTGAATTCTGAGCATCGTCCGGACTGGCATACAGCTCGCTTTCCCATATATCAGAGCTGTTCATATTATCGTCCACGTTCCAGCCCCATATCATACTGACCGTATCCAGCCTATCCGCTTCGCCAATGACCTTCTTTGCCTTGATCTCATATCCGCAATTATGATCCCTGAATCCGGGGACATCATTTAAATATCTCTTTGCAATGCTCTCGGCTTCGTTATAAAATTCAAATATCCCGATGAAAAATTCCTCGCGATAATTATCAATAACATCATAAAAGGTTAATGTGTATAGAGTTATCATTTCAACAGCCCTCTTTTTTCAGTCGGGAGTATACTTATCCAATATTTTAAGAATATCCGTCCTGTAAACATTGCCGCCAAGGACATCTCCATTCGGCGAAACACTCACTGTCCGGATGTCCAGAGGGTCTTCCTCATAGGGATTTTCATGTAAAATATCAGGATCAAAATACTCTCCTAAATATTTGAGAGCGTTTCCGCTTGGGAAGATCACATTTCCCTCCGATATTTCAATTCCCATAGACTGAAACTCAGAAAGTATCTCCCGCGTTCTGTTGTTATAGGGATTATCAGCATCCGTGCTTACAAGCCATGCAGGATGTACCCGAAGTCTGGGAATACCAGCTTCCATGACCGCCCCTGCAAATTCCTTTACCTGCTCAATTGGGATAGTCTCCTGATGGAAAGCGTCCACAGACAGTAAAACATCGTTCACTCCATTATGGACGATCCCCTGCGCCACAGACTGTATTTTTTCAGTATCACGACTGAAAAATCCATTTGTTATGATCTGCCGTTTTGGGATGCCCATATCCCGCGCCGCTGCATGGATAATATATACCGTCTCCGGATACAGCAAAGGCTCTCCGCCAAAGGTCATAAGGGAGTTAATATCATAGCTTTCTGCTATCTTACGGACGATTTCCGCCGCCTTGTTTCCGTTGATATTGTCACCGGAGGAAATATGGTCTCCCTCCGAGCAATGCTTGCACCGTCCTGAACAGGCATATGTAATTACAAATTCTATCCGGTTTATATTTTTAGTATATGGATTCATTTATTTCACCGTCCTGATCGTTTTAATATTCTCTGAAGCTGCGATACACCAGGTACGCAAACCAGCTCAGTATAACAACATACAGCGTATATATAAACATTAATTCCCCTACAGTGATATTATCCAATAAATAAAATGCCGGAATGATGTCAATAAAAGTGTGCAGACCAATTGCAGCAGCGAGAAGCTTTTTGTTATTATAATTTGCAGCTGCGAAAACAAATACTGACATCGCCGCGGAAAATGCAATCCCCGTTGCAAAATCAGCACAGCTGAGCAGACTGTCAATAATGTCGGTTTTAAAAAAACTTTGAGTAAGTATTATTTCAATTGCACCATGACCTATGCCATAGGAAATACAGTCGTCCCGACGGTCATAAAGGGGCATGACATAGAGAAATACAAGGTATCGTCCTGCTTCCTCGAACACTCCGGACAGCAGCGCCGAGAGGATGTAAAACATCCATGGGTCTCCCCTGACACTTTCGTTCAATATTGCTAAGCGCGCAAGTCCCCGCAGTGTGGAAATGCACATATACGAGAGTATTCCGATAATAAGAGGAAATGTCCTTGCAGAAGCCTTTTGCTTCCACACCATCCACGCCGCAGCAGGGACAATGTACGCAATTATAATGTAAAATACCGTATCCATTTTTTCACCATATAATATTAGAAGCGGTCTTAAAACTCACCGATCCCGGTAAACACTACTCCGGACGCTGCGGAAGCGCCCACGTACAGCACATCTGTGTCCTTACCTGTTTCTGCATAATGCTTTACTACATAGTGAGCGCTGAACGGCATCTCAGGAGGAGCTTCCAGTAATTCATCAAGGGAAAACCATTTCAGATCCCCCTCATTGCTGGTGATTGCTTTTTCACTGTCCACCAAGTCAGCAAAGAAATAATAATTCTGACGTATCTCCCCATTTTTAAGCCGGAGAGTAATATACCGCAGGGACAGATCATGTATATCATTTTCTGTGAGCCCCGTTTCCTCATACAATTCCCGCAGGACGCAAGCCTTTGCGTCGTTAAGCTCGTCCTTTTCAAAATGTCCCCCTGCGGTCGCAATATAGGAATCATCTATCACACTTGAACCCACACGATACAGAAGCAGAAGCTTGTCCCCGCTCCGCAGATACAGGCTTGTCATGTTTCTGAGCTTTCCGTCCATATAACTTCCTCCAGTATAACTTTACAAATCAGCTTTTACAAAATCCTCGAAGCTGTCAAAACGCTTGATCTTACCGCCGCCGTCCAGAACCATCTGCACATAATCCGTTTCTATTTCCTTTGCTCTGTCAGCCAGACGGATTAGCTCGGTGTGAGAATATGCATCCAGCAAATTATATTTTTTTCCGCCGCACTCCATGGCGTCATCCAGTTCATTCTGTAAACACACCGCGGACAAAAATGCCAGAGCGTAATTACCGTTTTCACAGCAGACATATATTTTATTGAAGGTGGAGCTTATCTCCTCATACAATCCCGCCAGCCATTGAAAATCCGGCTGGACATTTTCTCTGACCGATTTCTTTAATTCTGCTTCCCTGATTTTCATATCAAGACCAGTATAGTCCGCCGTTATTTTTAATAGTCCATAGCAATGTTCTTTGCATGAAGCATTATCCGAAGACTGAATGACCCGGATATATTTGTCTGTAAATTCCTTTGGTATATCCGGAAATTTGGTTTGCAGATCTTCAAGCTGTTTTTTCAGTCCGAAATGGAAATAATCGTGATTATAGAGAGCAACTATGTCCGCAAGGGTCATGATGATATATCCTGCAAATTTTCTGACAGCCGCAATATCTGTATGTACTGTCATTTTGGAATAAAGGTCACAGGCAAAGGAGAATTTTTCCCCAATAATAGTTCTGATATAATCCGCATCCTTCAGATTGTTCTGCATTTTTATTTGCAGCTGACGGAATCTTTCCAGGTCCTCATCTGAATTACAGTATATGATCTTTACATCACCGACACAGGGAAGCAGAACTTCCTTTAATGCGGCGATATTTTCTACCCTGTCCCATGACATGGGAAATATATCATAACCGACACCGCCTATAATGAAGTCAACAGCGATTTCATAGCCTCTCTCTGTTTTCGGAATATAATAGCAGTCCACATCGGACATGGCATTTGCCGTCCCGTTGACATATGAACCGTAGATCAAAACCATGCTTATATCATCGGGATACTTTGTTTTAACTTTATCCTCTATCCATCTGACAAGCTTGTCGTTAATGTGATTTTCGTTTTTCATTGTTTGTACTCCTTTTTATATCAGCCGCTTACGTCAAAACCACTTGCTTGGTATAGTCAAAAAGCAGTCCTTGTTTATTGTAAATCCAATCTTTTTATAAAAGCTGACTGCCTCATCTGTCTGTACCAACCATTCTGAATCAGGACAGGCTTCCATACATTTTTGAACCAATTCTTTTCCGATTCCATGATGCTGATACTCCGGCAGAACTGCCAGATCATATATGACAGACCGGAACACTAAATCGCTGAGAACTCTTACACACCCGACCAGTTTATTGTTATCCCACGCTGAAAATACGAATGTGGAATTAATAAAGCCTTTGTTAAAATTTTTCAGCATATCCTGTGTCATATGTCCGTCCGACCAGCCAACTGCTAAAAATAGTTCATACAAATCCTGACAAGGTAAATCTTTTCGGGTTTCATATGTTATATTCATTTGCATCCTACCTTTGCAAATCAGAAATTTTTCATTTTAATCAGTAAAGTCAATATCATACCTTGTCCCATGTGAAAGCAATACTCCATCCGTTAATTTAATACAAAGAATACAAGTATTTTCATCGCTAAAATCATTATGCCCATTATCGATCCAGTCAGAAAAGATCAATCGCAATTTATTTGCAATTTCTTTATTTTCATATTTTCCGAAATACCCTAAATTGATTCCTTTTCCA
>JAFLUJ010000351.1 GCA_022511485.1 Oscillospiraceae bacterium
GGTAAAAAAATGACCGGAAAACGCTGGACGGCTTTCAAAATGGTATCGCTGCTGCTGGTGGTGGTAGCTCTTGCCTGTGCATTTTCAGTTTATGAGGTGAATGAAATCCGCTTCTGGATGCTGCTTGCCATTACTTCGCTGACAGCTCTTGCGTTTCTGACGCTTTTTTCCGCGTCCCAGAAAAACCTCCATCGGTTTGTTACGGAAATGGAGTCCCAGCTGAATCTTACCGAAAGGGATTCGCTGTATAAGTTTCCCGCTCCCGCTGTTATCGTGGACAGTGAGGGTATCATTGTCTGGTACAATATCGCTTTCACAGAGCAGGTCTACGGCGGAGACGCCTTCGGAACGCACATTACAAAGATAATCGACATCGACCTGAAAAAGACCATCGAAAATAAGGACACCACAATAAATTACGAAACGGGAAATTTCCGGGTATCAGCTGTTACAACGGAAAAGGTAGATTCCGATTCGGAGATAATTTCCGACCTGACGCTGCTTTATTTTGACGATATAAGTGATTATATCAGCCTCGCCAATAAATTCAATGATATACGTCCTGCCGTTATTCTTATTTCGGTGGATAGTTATGACGACATCCTTTCAGGCGAAAAGGACAGCGAAAGAGCTAATATCTCCATTCAGATAGACAAGCTTATGGAGACCTATTTTGACGAGCACAATGCACTGCTTAAAAAGCTTGCAAACGACCGTTTCATCGCCGTCGCAGAGGAGCACGACCTTAACGGTATGCTTGCGGATAAATTCAAGATCCTTGAAAAGGTGCGGGGGATAACCGTCACAGAGAAAAATCCGGTGACTATTTCAATAGGAGTTGCCATGGATACCGACAGCATAGTTCAGAGTGAACAGGAAGCAAAGCAGGCTCTTGAAATGGCTCAGGGCAGAGGCGGAGACCAGGCTGCTGTTAAAAAGGAAAGCGGCTTTGAGTTTTTCGGAGGCGTTGCAAAGGGCATAGAAAGAAATACAAAGGTCAAGACCCGGTTTGTTGCCACCGCTCTTATCGAGCTTATCAACACCTGCGATAAGGTAATAATCATGGGACACCGGTTCGGAGACCTTGACAGCATCGGCGCAGGAGCAGGTCTTGTGGGAGCGATACGCAGACTGAGACCTGACAAGGACGTCAGCATGGCAGTAGACCCGGACAGAAATCTGGCAAAGCCTATCATAGAGCGACTTAACGAAAATCTTACCGATGAGCCTGAGATATTTATTTCTCCATCAGAGGCGCTCAGTAAAATGACTGACGACACTCTGCTTATAATTGTGGATACCAACAACAGGGATATTATCGAAAACACCGAGCTGTGTGAAAGAACGAAGCATATCGCCGTCATAGACCACCATCGTCAGACGGTGAACTACATTGACAACGCAGTGATCTTCCATCATGAGCCGTATGCCTCCTCCGCAAGCGAGATGACTGCGGAGCTTATCCAGTATTTTACCGGTATAGACAAGCTTCCCAGCTATTATGCAGACGCAATGCTGGCAGGTATCATGCTTGACACAAAGGATTTCGTAATGCGTACAGGCGTCCGTACCTTTGAAGCAGCGGCTTTCCTGAGAAAGCTGGGCGCTGATATGGTCGCAGTAAAAGGACTTTTCGCAAATACTCTTGATTGTGTGAAGCATCGTTCCCAGCTTATATCCTCCACGGAGATATACAACCGCTGCGGTATAGCTCTTGATGACAGCGGAGACAGCAGCGCACGTGTAAGCGCAGCTCAGGCAGCGGACGAAATGCTTGACATCGAGGGAGTTGACGCAAGCTTTGTTATATTCTGTATCCCCGACGGAGGAATAAACATTTCCGCCCGTTCAAGAGGAGCTATGAATGTACAGATAATCATGGAGAAGCTTGGCGGCGGCGGTCATCAGACGATGGCTGCGGCTCAGTTCACGGGTATAACCATCCATGAGGCAAAGGCAAAGCTGGTGGGAGCGATAGACGAGCATATCGCTAACATAAGCTAAATATAAGATAGAAAATCAGAGAATAGAGGATAGAAATGGATTCTATTATCTATCATCTATCCTCTAACCATCTAATTATCTAATAGGGAAGGATTGTTTTAAAATGAAGGTAATTTTTTTACAGGATGTTAAAGGTTCAGGAAAGAAAGGCGACGTTAAGGAGGTCGCAGACGGCTACGCAAGAAACTTCCTTATAGGAAAGGGTCTTGCTGTTGAAGCTACAGCAAAGAATATGTCCGATCTGGCAGGAAAGAAGTCCTCGGAGCAGCACAAGGCGGACGTTGCAAAGCAGGAGGCTCTTGAAGCAGCGGCTAAGATCAAGGATAAGAAGGTAGTATGCAAGTCCAAGGCAGGACAGGGCGGAAAGCTTTTCGGCTCGGTCACAGCCGGAAACATCGCCGATCTTATCGAGCAGCAGCTTGGCGTTAAGGTGGACAAGAAAAAGGTCTCCCTCAGTGCGGAGATAAAGTCCTTCGGTACTTATACTGCTGAGGTCAAGTTCCTTGCAGGTATTTCCGAGAAAATAACTGTAGAGGTCACAGAGGAATAAATGGCTCGTACCGAGATAGTGACCATCACAAATATGTGCATGGTATATGACGGAAACAAAATTCTTGTACAGGACAAGGCGAATGACGATGACTGGAAGGGTATCACTTTTCCGGGAGGTCATGTTGAAAAAGGAGAGCCTTTTACCGATGCCGTGATACGCGAGGTTTTTGAGGAAACCGGATTGATTATTTCTTCCCCGCAGCTCTGCGGGATAAAGGACTGGGTCAAGAAGGACGGCTCACGCTATATGGTGCTTCTGTACAAGACGGATAAATTCACAGGCGAGTTAAGACCCTCCGACGAGGGAGAGGTATTCTGGATCGACAGAGAGGAGCTTTCAGGCCGTGAGCTTGCCAATGATATGGATAAGCTGGCGGAGGTCTTTTTTGACGACAGTCTCAGTGAATTCCGTTATGATATTGAAAACGGCGAATGGAAATATATATTGAAGTAGCATCAGATAAGGAGCTGAAAAAATGGACTTTGATATGAATATGGGCGAGCTGCCTTATAACCTTGAAGCGGAGCAGACCGTTCTGGGAGCGCTGCTGCTTGACCCGGAATCAATTTCCGTTGCAATGACATACATAAAGCCCGACAGCTTCTACGTTACAAAGCATCGTGACCTTTTTTCCATCATAATAAGATTGTTCACTCTCGGTGTTAATGCCGATGTTATCACCGTTATCAACGAAGCAGTCAAGGAAAACATCTTTGAAAGCTCCACAGCGGGAAAGGAATACCTTGCTTCCATTATGGAGGGCGTTCCTACCACAAAAAATCTGGAAAGCTACTGCAAGATCGTTGAGGAAAAATATTATATCCGTCAGCTTATCACAACAGCAAGGGAGATAATAGAAATTTCCTCCGGCGGTCAGGAATCCGCAGAGCAGCTTCTTGATTACGCCGAGCAGAAAATTTACGACATCCGTCAGGGCAAGGCAGTGGACGGTCTTACAAAGATCGACGAGGTAATTCTCGAAGCCTATGACGAGCTTGGAAGAAAATCCGGCCCTGACAAGGAAAAATACATCGGTGCAAAATCAGGCTTTGCAGAGCTTGACAATATAATCACAGGACTTAACAGATCAGACCTTATTATTTTAGCGGCACGTCCTGCTATGGGAAAATCCGCGTTTGCTCTTAATCTGGCTGTGAATGTTGCAAGAAGGAACACTGAATCCGAAGTAGTTATATTTTCTCTTGAAATGTCCAAGGAGCAGAACGTCACCAGAATGCTGTCCTCGGAAAGCCTTGTGGAAAGCGAATATCTTATGAAAGGCAATATTTCCGGAGATCAGTGGAACAAGCTTGCTCAGGGTGCGGACAGACTTACCGGAATGAACATTTATCTTGACGACACCGCCGGAATAACAGTTCCCCAGATGAAAGCAAAGCTTCGGCGGATGAAAAACCTGGGACTGGTCATCATCGACTATCTCCAGCTTATGAGCTCCGGAAGACGTATTGACAACCGTGTTACTGAAATTTCCGAAATAACAAGACAGCTAAAGCTTATGGCAAAGGAGCTTAACGTTCCGGTCATAACACTTTCACAGCTTTCCCGTTCGGTTGAATCAAGAACGGACAAGCGTCCTATTCTTTCCGACCTGCGTGAATCAGGTTCTATCGAGCAGGATGCGGATATTGTTATGTTTCTGTATCGTGACGCATACTATAACAAGGATACTCCCGATCCGGCTCTTGCTGAATGTATCGTGGCGAAAAACCGTCACGGCGAAACGGGAACAATAAATATGCGGTACAACAGTCCCTATCTGCTGTTTATGGGTATGGACAGACGTCCGCAATGAGGTGTATATGCTTAACAAAGTCAAATCTGCAATTGAAAGATCCGATATGATAAAAAAGGGCGAAACTGTCTGCTGTGCGCTTTCCGGCGGGGCGGACAGCGTTGCCCTGCTTATCGCTTTGCAGGAGCTTTCCACAGAGCTTGGGACGACTGTTTCCGCAGTCCATATCAACCATATGCTCAGGGGAGAGGAAAGCGACCGGGACGAGGAATTTTGCCGGGAGCTCTGCAAAAAAAGGGATGTTCCCCTGACTGTTATCCGGAAGAACGCCGCTGCATTTTCCCACTCTATGGGACTTTCCGTTGAAACGGGAGCAAGGGAAATGCGGTATCAGATATTTTCTGAGCTGTCTGCGGATAAGATAGCTACCGCTCACAATCTGAACGACAATGCGGAAACGCTGATCTTCCGTCTTGCAAGAGGTACGGGACTTCGCGGACTGACCGGGATACCTCCCGTCCGGGGAAATATCATCCGTCCTCTGCTGCAATGCTCACGGGAGGAAATAGAGGTCTTTTTAGCAGCGAGGGAGCAGTCCTTTGTGACAGACAGCACAAATCTTACCGACAATTATACCAGAAACCGGATACGGCACAAAATAATGCCGGAAATGAACGCTATCCACGGAGCTTTCCCAGAGTGTGTAACAGCTCTTACTGCCTCCTTTGCCGAGGATGAGGACTTTATTTCCTCCGAGGCGGAAAAATGCAAAAACAAGGACTTACGGACTATCCACCCTGCTTTGCGGAAAAGAGCAGTCATATCCTGCCTTAAAGACCATAAACTTGAAGTAACGGCATCAAGGGTGTCTGAGATAGAGGCGGCTCTGCTTGGGGACGGAGGAAAAATTTCCGTCGGAGGAGGTCTTACAGCTTATATAAGAAATGGAAAGATCACTATCCACAAGGAAAAAACGGAAGCTATAGACTCAGTAAAAATACTGAGAGAGGGCGAATATCCCTTTTCAAGTGATAGAATTGTGATAATCTCGAAAGTAAATTGCGAAAAAATGAACAGCAGCGATATTGTTAATAAAAAATTAACAACTGACGTGCTGGATTATGATAAAATAAATGGTGGTGTTGTTTTAAGAAACAGACTTCGGGGCGACAGGATAAAGCCTGCGGGAGCAGCTCATACAAGAGAGCTGCGAAAGCTTTTACAGGAACGTCTTCCCTACGGAGAACGCCGTATATGCGCTGTTCTCGCAGACAGTGACGGCGTTATATGGGCAGAGCACATCGGAGCTGCCGAACGTGTTGTCCCGGACAGCAGTACCGGACGTATTATGAAAATAAATATCACCCCCTCAGATAAACTTTAGGGGTTCTCTTTAGTCAGAAAGGAATCTGTAAATGAATGCCGAAGCGTTAAAGCAGGACAGTCACATCAAAAAGGTGGTTCTGTCAGAAGCAGAGATACAGCAGAAGGTCAGGGAGACAGGAGAGATAATAAGCAAACGATACAGCGGAAAGCCGCTGCTTCTGGTGAGCATACTTAAAGGCTCGTTTATATTTCTTGCGGATTTCTGCCGCAGCCTGACGATACCATGCGAGATCGCTTTTATGAGGGTCAGCAGCTATTATGAAGGCACAAGCTCCTCGGGAGAGGTAAAAATTATAATGGATATTGACAGGGACATAAAGGACTATCATGTTATAATCGTGGAGGATATTATCGACACAGGAAGAACTCTCCGCGACATCATAGACCGGATAAAGGCAAGAGGTCCGCTGTCGCTGGAGGTCATCACTCTGCTCGACAAGCCGGAAAGACGTCTTGTCCCTCTGAAAGCGGATATGTCCTTATTTGAGATCCCGGATCTGTTTGTGGTCGGGTACGGTCTTGACTGCGGAGAGAGCTACAGGAATCTCCCCTATATAGCTGAGTATACAGAATGACTGGTTGAAATATATCATAAGGGGGTACTCCCCAACAGAAAGGATTGATAACAAGTGGGTTCAAAGAAAAACACGGGTATTGTTGTTTACGCTCTGGTAATGATCGCAGCAATCGCTCTGGCGGTAGTTCTGCTGAAACAGGCAACCAAGCCGGAATCAGAGTACACATATTCGCAGATCATGGAGTATTTTGATAATTACCAGGTCTCCGAAATGAATTTTGACCTTGGTACAGGCGAACTGGAGATCTATGTTGACGGAAGCAGTACTCCTATCAATTACACAGTTCCCAATGTAACGGTGTTCCTGAACGAGATACAGACCGGTACGGAAAACTACCGCCGGGAGTACAACGAAAGACATCCGGGAGCTCCGTTAAAGCTTGAATACTATAAGATACAGGATACATCATGGCTGTATAACCTTATACCGTCCCTGCTGATAATCGGACTGATGATCTTTTTCTTCTTCTTTATGATGCGTCAGGCTGGCGGCGGCAAGATGAACAATTTCGGCAAGGCGAACGTCAAGAATGCTGCCGGGAAAAAGCATACATTTGACGATGTTGCAGGCGCTGAGGAAGAAAAGGAAGAGCTTGCCGAGATCGTTGATTTCCTTAAGAATCCGAAGAAATACAGTGAAATGGGAGCGCGTATCCCTAAGGGCGTGCTGCTGATAGGCCCTCCGGGTACAGGTAAGACTCTTCTTGCAAAGGCTGTTTCCGGCGAAGCAGGCGTTCCGTTCTTCTCCATTTCCGGTTCGGACTTCGTTGAAATGTTCGTCGGCGTGGGTGCTTCCCGTGTACGTGACCTGTTTGAGACTGCAAAGAAAAACTCTCCATCCATCGTGTTTATCGACGAGATCGACGCTGTAGGACGCCGCAGAGGCGCAGGTCTGGGAGGCGGTCATGACGAGCGTGAGCAGACCCTTAACCAGCTCCTTGTTGAAATGGACGGCTTTGAAGGCAACGAGGGAGTTATCGTTATCGCCGCGACTAACCGTAGGGATATTCTGGATCCCGCGTTGCTTCGTCCCGGACGTTTCGACCGCGAGGTAATGGTTGGCTATCCCGATGTAAAGGGCAGAGAGGACATTCTGAAAGTCCATGCGAAAAACAAGCCCCTTGGTCCGGATGTTGACCTGAACGTTATTGCAAAGACTACTCAGTTCTTTACCGGAGCTGATCTTGAAAATCTTCTTAACGAGGCTGCACTCCTTGCAGCAAGAGCAAACCGTAAATCCATCATTGAAAGCGATATTGAGGAGGCTACCCTCAAGGTCATCGCAGGTCCTGAAAAGAAATCCCATATCGTTACCGACCGTGACAAGAGGATCACCGCTTACCACGAGGCTGGTCACGCTGTTGCAGCTTACCATCTGCCGGAGTGCGAAAAGGTACATCAGGTAACAACTATACAGCGCGGTCAGGCTGCGGGACTTACTGTATGCCGTCCCGAAACAGATGACAACCACGTAACAAAGGGCAAGCTGTATCAGGATATTGTTATGACAATGGGCGGACGTGTTGCAGAATCCCTCGCTTTTGAGGATGTCTGCACAGGCGCAAGCGGAGACATCCAGCAGGCGACCAAGAAAGCAAGGGCTATGGTCACACGCTACGGCTTCTCCGACGAGCTTGGTCCTGTTCTTTACGGCGGAGATTCCGACGAGGTCTTTCTGGGCAGGGATTACGGTCACACTCACCAGTACAGTGAAGCTACCGCAAATCTTATCGACAGCGAGGTAAAAAGGATCATCACCGAGGCTTATGCAGAGTGTGAAAGGATCCTTACCGAGCATAACGATCAGCTTGTAAAGCTTGCGGAATATCTTATAGAAAACGAAAAGATCAACGGCGACGACTTTGAAAAGCTTATGAAGAGCATCGAATCCGGGGACGGCACGGCTTCTACATTAACTCTTGAAGAGATCGGCGCTGACGAGGCAAGCATAATTGAGGACATCGAAAAGCATGAAAACGGAGACAGCTCAGATGATTATGACGATGATTATGATAATGCTCCCCCGCTTGTTCTTGAAGAGATAGGCAATGAGGACAAGGACGACACCAAGGACAAAGATGACAACAAGACCGATGATGAGGACAAGGGAGACGGCAAGGACGAGAGCAAAGACAAAGATAATAAAGATGATAAATAATTTCCCTTCTCAGGGCGAGGAGATACACTCCTTGCCCTGATTTTATACTGCTTCGGAACGTATCTGTGCAGTTGAAAAATGGTATTAGAGGTGTTATATGAATCTATTATTTTTAGGAGACGTTGTGGGAGCTATAGGTACTAATTTTGTAGCGGATAAGCTGAGAGGCATAAAGCAGTATTACAATGCTGATGTGACGGTCATAAACGGAGAAAACAGCGCCAACGGAAACGGTATCACTCCCCAGTCGGCAAAGCAGCTTTTTGACTGCGGAGCGGACGTCATCACTACGGGAAATCACTGCTACCGCCGCAGAGAGATATACGGAATGCTGGAATCGGAGGAATTTCTGCTCCGTCCGGCGAATTTTCCCGAGGGAAATCCGGGACACGGATACTGCATATACGATATGGGAAGCTGTCGGATAGCTGTCATTAACCTTATGGGAACGGTCTATATGGAGGCTCTTGATAATCCCTTCACTGTAATAGACAAAATATTGGAAGAGATTGACACTCCTAATATAATTGTAGACTTCCATGCAGAAGCTACCGGAGAAAAGAAAGCAATGGGATTTTATCTTGCGGGAAAGGTGACTGCTGTTTTCGGAACTCACACTCACGTCCAGACTGCTGACGAGATAATTCTGTCGGAGCATACAGGCTATATCACAGACGCAGGAATGTGCGGTCCGGAGCTTTCCGCTCTTGGCGTAAAAGCGGAGATCGCCATTGAAAAACAGCGCTTCCATGGACCGGTGCGTTTCGCCGAGGCAGACACTCCTCCGTTTATAAACGGGGTATTTATCGAATTTAATCATAATAATGGTAAATGTGTTAAAATCGAAAGACTTATAATTAGATAAACCGCTGAATTTATTACAAAGCTATTGCAATATGGCTACAATTAGTGTATACTTAAATAAATGTAAGTCAACCTAAAAATCATTTTTTTCCAGTTACTGCAATATACCTAAAAATTTGAATTCGGGAGGCGTTTTTTATGGAGGTACTAAAGGTTTCGGCACGTTCATACCCAAATTCAGTTGCAGGCGCGATTGCGAGTGTAATGCGTGAAAATGGGTCCGTTGAAGTTCAGGCTGTAGGAGCTGGTGCGGCAAATCAAGCCATAAAAGCAATCGCTGTCGCCCGCGGTTATCTTGCTCCTGTAGGGGTGGATCTGATTTGCTATCCTGCTTTTGCTAGTGTGGAAATCGACGGTGAAAACAGAACAGCGATTCGTCTGATATGTGAGGAACGGTAATTATATCCGGGAACATACAGACAAAATTCGACGTTAAAGTATTTCAGACATAAGGGAGTAAAGTGAGTTGCAAAACGCTATGTAATTTATTCTTCCGGAAAACGAACAGGAGTAAGGCTTATTGCTTTGCTCCTTTATTTTTAATTGGAGAGGTGCAGTCGGAAGATCATGGAACTTAACTATCTGAAAATAAAAACTGACAATGGCTATATGTACGGAGGAGACCAGAGCCTTTTCGGGAAAAAAGCAAAGCACAGCGGCTGCGGAATGATAGCACTCTGTGATATGATATTGTTTCTGCGTAATGGAGAAGGATACTCCCTTGATCTTGGGTCGTACAAAGCATTTGTGGAGGACATCCGTGACAATGAGGTTTACCGTCACAGACTGAACCTGATAGGAGTTCCCACCGGAGTGATAATTAAAATACTTAAAAAGCATACGGTGGAGGACTTTCGCTTTTACGGCAGAGCGAATTTCAGTCAGGATGATCTGAGGCAGCTTATCAGTGATTCACTATTGCAGGG
This sequence comes from Oscillospiraceae bacterium, assembly GCA_022511485.1. GTDB lineage: Bacteria > Bacillota > Clostridia > Oscillospirales > Ruminococcaceae > RGIG8773. Next base: position 10,222 of record JAFLUJ010000351.1, read on the forward strand.
AGTTCCTGTTATAGTACGCATCGGAGCAAACAGAAACAAGCTTTCATATAAAATAGTTTTTCCCGCCTCGGGGAAGGATGTCCGGACGGGGAAATTTGGCTGGCACTATATTACTGTCACCGGTATAACGGATTCCGGAACGGTCATTTTTTCCTCCTGGGGCGGCAGGGGAGAGATGGAGCTTGAACATCTGTACAGATATTTTGGACTGACCGGAGGGGTCATTGTTAAAGTCAGATGTTCAGTGTAATT
>JAFLUJ010000352.1 GCA_022511485.1 Oscillospiraceae bacterium
CATATGATTTTTAATATCCCCGGTTGCCTGGGAAAGGAGCTCAGCAGTAAAGCCGTCGGAAAATCCCTCGGCGTCCAGCTTGTTATGGAGTTTCTTCCGCAGGGATAATTTTGGTATCAGCTTCACAGCCTCGGTGATAAAATATGTAATTATCGCAAGTGCAAGGGTGCATACTGCCATAATGGGTATGTATCTTTTTATCTCAAATGTGCCGGAAAACACCGTAAAGAGATTCATAGCCATATTTATCGCAAAGCCTGCACAGCAGCCGAGAATGAGATATATCCCCCACCATAAGCCTATTCCCTTGGCAATAATAAGAAGCTTCTGACCAAATTTCATTTGCGTGACCATTCCTTTCCGGATATTTTTCAGGACAGCCCTACCGGAAAAATACCCTTTTGCAGGGAAATTCTGATTTCCTGTGCACGTCCTGATTTACTCTAAAGCTGCCTGCATATCTTTAATAAGCTGTTCGATGTCCTCGTCCTTATATTTTGCGCCGCTCCATATTTCGTGAGCGACTACTGCCTGCCATACCAGCATTGCCATGCCTCCGATGGCTTTTATCCCGTTTTTCTCCGCAATAGACATGAGCTGCGTAACGTTGGGATTGTAGATCACCTCGAAAACGGACTTGCAGCTTTTTATGACCTCCTCGGTAACGGGACACTCATTCACCTTTGGGAACATTCCCACGGGACTTGCGTTTACCAGCAGGTCGAAGTCCCCGCTGATCTGCTGGTGGGTGATGACCCTTATCTGAGCCTTGGGATTCAGCTTGACAGCTTCCGCGGCGGTGTCCTCCGCGCCCTTTATAAATTCGGGGAGAGCTACTATTGTAAGGTCAGCTCCGTGGAGGGCGGCTTCTATTGCCATCATTCTGCCGACCCCTCCGCAGCCTATCTGGAGAACCTTGCCGTTTAAGGACGCTCCCCCTGCTTCGAGAGAACGGAGAAATCCGTAGCAGTCGGTATTGTAGCCGGTCTTTTTGCCGTCCCTGTTCACGACACAGTTTACGGAATTGTACCGACTTGCGGAAGTGTCCAGCTCGTCGATATGCTGTATGATGTCTACCTTGAATGGGATGGTTATGTTATAGCCTCCCAGAGAATTAAGATAGTCCAGTCTGTTTGTAAGCTCCTCCGGGGGACACTCGCATATTTCGTACTCCGCGGTTTTTCCCTCTAATTCAAAGAGGCGTTTGTGAATGGGCGGGGACATTGTGTGCTTTAACGGGTATCCTAAAACTGCGTATTTTTCCATTGTTATCATTCCTTTTATTTTGATTTATAAATTCTGTTGAAAACAGTCCGCCGGCGGGGGCTCTGCCCTTCGACCCTGCCAAAGGAGCAAAGCCCCTTTGGAATCCCAGTGCAATTTTGCGCAAGCGCAAAATTGATTATTTCAGTGAGAGCAGGTAATATCCTTTATTATTGAGAGTGCCGTCCTCGTTTCTTGGAGTGATGTCCGCTGCTTTGCCGTTGTCGTCAAGCTTCAAGGTCAGATAATAGTGCTGGACAAGATCCTGCATATGAGCGTCATAATTGATATTTATTATTCCGTTCTCTCTCAGAATAATTTCTTTCAGATCCCCGCCCATTGAGGAAATCTCATCAAGGAAAGCTCTTGTTCCCTTATATTCGGCAAGCTCCTCTTCGGTGATGATTTTTGCACCGTATTCGTTGAACGCTCCGCTTCTGTAATAGAACCAGTATTCCTTGGCGGTCTCCTCAGAGCCGTCGGAAAGGGCGTCCGATGCAGTTATATATCCGGAGAAGTCGTTTCCGGACTCCCCGCTGCGTGTCATATTTTTTGCATCGTAAGCGTTCAGACGTCTGGATCTTCCGTTTCTCATTATGTAATAATCAATTACGTCGCTCTGTTCTTCCGAACGGGGCTTTTTCAGGAGTATATCCCCCTCCAGAGTTATAAGCTCATATCCTTTTTCGCATTTCTCCGCGCCGTTTTCGTCTGTGAACCACAGCTCGTATTCGCCGTTTGCGCCATAGTATGCGTAAAGCTCGTTTTTGCCGTCCTCGTTGCTGTCCCCGAAAAATCTCTCCATAATGACAGACATATAATTCCCCTCGGCGGTGTCGTAGATCATTCCGGAGAATTTTTCAAAGTCAGACTGTTCTTTTTTGTCCTGTTCGTCACAGGCAGGAAGATAAGTACCGCCGTTTCCGTTCCCTGCGGTAAAGACCTTTCCGTTTCTGTACCGGACAGTGATATTGTCGAAGCTTTCGGCGTAGCCATCTACATCTAAAAGTTCTTTTTTTGCGCCGTAATTAATGTTTATTATACCGTTGCCCCGCTTCAAAATACTGCGGATCTCCATATCCTTATCGGTATCGGTGATCTCTTGAAGGATCCTTTCCGCGCCCTCGTATTTCAGAAATTCTTCTGTGGTTATTTCATTTCCGTAATACTCGCTGATCTTATCGTCAAGGAAATAGAACCAGTATGGCTTCCATGTTTTGCCGAACCAGCTCTGCTGTCCGTCGGAATATTCTTCATATCCGTAGTCCTTAGACATTCCGTAGCTTATAAGATCGCCGTATTTTCCGTCAGGCGTCAATTCTGAGGGATTGGGACTTTCCAATTCGGCGGCGGTGCTGTTTTTTATCAGATAACTATGGGTAGAGCTGTCGTTTCCTCCGTAGGGAGCGGGATAGACCCGTTCAACATTTACAATGGGCTGTCCTGCGGAAATCATTATCCGCGGCGTAAGCCACTGGAAAGAGTTATCCAGTTTATAAGCAATGCTTCCGGAAGCGAACCAGAGCTCTCCCTCTGCTCCGCCGGCTATCGTCCCATACTCGATCCGCTCTCCATAGACGGCGATAAGCTCATTTCTGCCGTCTCCGTCAATGTCTCCGAAAAGGGGATTTAAAATTTCATGATTATCCCCGCCTTCTGCGAAATTTTCGATCAGATCATGGAGCGCAAGCTGTTCCTCACTATAGGGAGCTAAAACAGACGGAAGATATACTCCGTAATTATTTTCTCCCTCGATATAAACATTTTTGACCCCCTTGCAGTCTCCCCCGCTTACATCATAGGTGAAAAATTTATTGCATATCACATCATTTTCCGTGATGGTATAATTCACATTCACGATGTCATTTTTCCGGTAAAGGATAGACACGACCTCGCCGCCCCTTGCGGTGATCTCGTCAAGAGCAGACTTTCCTCCGCTGTACTGCATGAAATCAGCCTTGGTTATTTTTTCTCCGGTGTATTCCTTTAGCTCCCCGTTCTCAAAATAGAACCAGTAGTCCTTCCATGTATGCTCTACAGTGTCAGGACCTTTGTCATAGTCATGACAGACAGCGGTGTAAACGCCGTTTCCGATGCCGGTTATTTCCCCGATCTTTCCCGACGCTGACAGCTCATGTACATCTCCGCCAGAAACGTCATAGAGATAGGAATATCTTTTATTTTCTGTAGACAGCTTCACTATGACGCGTCCGCCTATCCATTCCCGGTCAGGCTCAAGACCGAAGCTGTGATCCCGAAGCTTTTTTACAGACGTTCCGTCGGTGAACCAGAACGATCCCCTGCACTCGGCAACAAGTCCGGCTTTGCCATCCTCGTCAAGAGGCACAAGAACCTCCGAACGGATCTCCGGATCACCGTTTTCTCCTTCTGAGATATAGGCAAGCAGCAGTTCTTCAAGAGCAGGTCGCTGTTCTTCCAGAACGGCTTCGTCGATTTCCGGAACAGCTTCGGTGACGGTGGTGGCTGATGTGACTTCTGCTGCCTCCGTGGCTGAGGTCTCGGAGGCTGTAGTATCAGCGTAGGTCTCCGCCGCCGTTGTGCCTGTAACTTCATTATTGCCCTCCCCGAAATTACATCCGCATAAAAGCAGGGAGAATATAAGTATTGCTAAAGTTCGTTTACGCATAAATCAAACACCTTTAATGGTCTCTAATGCCTTTTCGAGCGTTTTTACATTCTCAACATTTACGGCGTTTACGCCTTTGAGGGTCTTTTTCACAAGTCCGGTCAGGACTTTATTCGGACCAAGCTCCACAAAGTTTTCATATCCTGCCTCCTGCAAAGCTGCAAGCTCGGAGGTGAATTTTACAGGGGATACGATATGCTTTGCAAGTTTTTCCGGCATATTGTCGAAATCGGTCTGCTCGCCGCCGATAAGGTTGGAGTAGAAAGTCACTGTGGGCTTGTTGAATGTTATATCCGAAATTGCGGGAGCGAACTCGTCCGCTGCGGGCTGCATAAGCTTTGAGTGGAATGCCGCGCTTACTCCCAGTCTGACAGCCTTTGCTCCCATCTCAGTGAATTTTGCCGCCGCTGCTTCTGCTGCCGCAGTCTCTCCTGCGATAACAGTCTGGGCGGAGGAGTTATAGTTTACGGGAACTACATATCCGTCGATCTCAGAACATATCTGCTCGATCTCCTCTGCGGTCTTTCCAAGGATGGCATACATTGCTCCGCTGCTGCTTTCCGCCGCCTTCTGCATTGCGGAGGCTCTTGCCTTTATCACCCTGAAGCCGTCCTCAAAGGAAAGTATCCCGGAAGCAACCATTGCTGCGTATTCTCCCAGGGAGTGTCCAGCCACTGCGGAGAACTCCACACCGTGGATCTTCATGACCTCAAATGCGGTAAGGGAGGTCGCCATTATTGCGGGCTGGGAGATAACCGTCTGAGCAAGCTCCTCCTCGGTGGAATTATTGATCTTCTCTGCTAAGTCGAAGCCGAGGATCTCGCTTGCACGTTCATAAACATTGATCTGTGGATACTTCTCACAAAGTTCCTTACCCATTCCCACATACTGAGAGCCTTGTCCCGAAAATAAAAATACTGTTTTTGACATTTTATGCATCCTCCTATAGACGGAGACTTAGTCAGTCCCCTAAAAAAATCTTTCAAAAGCGTTGACAACTTGGAAGAAAAATATTACAATAATAATATATGCTTTTTATTTTATAGCCACTATTAATACTATACCATATATATTGTAAAATTACAAGAGATTGTCGAATGTTTTTTTCGACAGTCAGGACGGGGGCAATAATTATGTTTGGAATTGATATTTTGGGGACCGGTTCATACACGCCTACAATGAGGATCACTAACGATGATATGGCGAAAGTGGTGGAAACCAACGATGAGTGGATCTCTACCCGTACAGGAATAAAAGCCAGACATCTTGCAGACGGCGAGCCTACATGGAAAATGGGCACGGAGGCTGCAAAGGAAGCCATAAAAAACGCAGGGATAGACGTACTTGATATAGGGATCATCATCGACGCTACCATTACAAGCGACTTTTATACTCCCTCTGTGGCGTGCGTTATACAAAATGAGATCGGCGCGTTTAACGCTGCCGCCTACGATCTTAATGCTGCCTGCTCCGGTTTCGTTTATGCTGTGGACGCGGCGAAAAGATACCTCCAGACTGAGCCGGATATGAAATATGTCCTTGTAGTGTCCAACGAAATGCTGTCAAGGATAACCGACTATACCGACCGTTCCACCTGTATCCTTTTCGGAGACGGTGCGGCAGCTGCGGTCATCGGACGTTCGGAAAAGCTGTTCACAAGCTACATCGGGGCTGACGGAAGGGGAGCACACTCCCTTTATGCGAAATCCCATAAGGTCTTCCACGCGTTCAGGACAAGTCAGACCGACGATATGGACAGCGGAGATTTCGCGGCGGGCAGTACCTTCCTTGTACAGGACGGTAAGGAGGTCTACAAGTTTGCCACAAAGGCGCTTCCTACCGCAGCTCAGAAAGCTGCTGCAAAGATCGGTCTTGACATAAACGAAATAGACTGGTTCATACCGCATCAGGCAAATATAAGAATTATTGAGACTGCTGCAAAAAATCTTGGGGTCTCAATGGATAAATTCATCGTCAACATAGAAGAACACGGAAACACCTCCAGCGCGTCAATTCCAATTGCAATGCATGAAGCAATTGCCGCAGGAAAGATAAAACGAGGCGATAAGCTTTGTCTTGTGGGCTTCGGAGCGGGTCTTACAATGGGCGCTGTCATTACCGAATACTGACGGTTATTACTTATCTTGCTTCTGAAAGGAGGACTGCCGATGCTTGTTGATCATTACGATCCGGACAGCTATATTTATGACATGATTGAGCTTTATATAGAAAAGGCTTTTGAGACGCTGACCCAGAAAAGCGTGATATGGCTTATTATACAGGGAGTATTATTAGCTTTTTCGGTGTGGGATAAAAACAGCAGGTTTTTCGTTATCCTTGCGGCTATCGGTATTTACTCCGTCCATGGAAGCCTTTCGGTGCGGATAAGTCTGAAACGAATGGAAACAGCTGCAAAACGGCTGTCTGAAATAAGATCAAAGCAGCTTGAACGCTCTCTTGACACAAGGAAAGAGAAGCTTCCGCAAAATGCGCAGATGTTTATCCCCATAAAGGTCTGGACTGCGGAGGGTCGTTCTGAAAATTACTTACAGTATAATTTGATTTGAAAGGAGAATCCCCTGCTCTTAACGGGGATATGGATATTATGGCAAAAACAGCAATTATCACAGGCTCTTCAAGAGGTATCGGAGCGGCAATAGCTCTCCGTCTTGCAAAGGACGGATACAATATCGCTCTTAACGATCTTAACGAGGGTATGTTTGAAAATAACAGTATCGCAGACGATATTAAAGCTCTGGGTGTGGAGGCGGAAATTTTCTGTGCCGACGTTTCAAAATACGATCAGTGCGAAGAAATGGTCAAAGCGGTAAAGGAACGTTTCGGGACTATCGACGTCCTGATAAACAATGCGGGTATCACAAGGGACGGTCTTATGGCAAGAATGCCTGAGGAGCAGTACGATATGGTCATCGCAGTAAACCAGAAGAGCGTCTTCAACATGATGAAGCTTGCAGGCAACGTTATGATACGTCAGAAGCAGGGAAAGATCATAAACCTCGCTTCTGTGGCAGGTCTTTACGGAAATCCCGGACAGATAAACTATTCCGCTTCAAAGGCAGCAATAATCGGAATGACGATGACTGCCGCAAAGGAGCTTGGTTCAAGGAACATAAACGTAAACGCTGTAGCTCCGGGATTTATCAGCACTCCCATGACCGATAAACTCACAGAGGAGCAGAAGGCAAAAATGCTTGAAGCAATTGCAATGAAGCGTTACGGCACTGTGGATGAGATCGCAGGAGTAGTCTCTTTCCTGTGCTCGGAGGATGCGTCCTACGTTACAGGACAGACTATCGAGATCTCCGGCGGTCTCTCAATGTAAAAGGACAAGACCGATTTGCGCAAAGCGCAAATCGCAACGGGATTCCAAAGGGGCTCTGCTCCTTTGGCAGGGTCGAGGGGCAGAGCCCCCGCCGCCGCCCGCAGGCGGCGGAACTCCCCTTTCCAAAAACGGAGAGTGGGGTGAGAAATGACGACAGTCATTTCGAGGGGCGGCGAACAAGACCGCCGCCCCTTGTAAACCAAATTGAAAGCATTAAATCTTGAAAACAGTCCGGTGGACTGTTTTCAACGGGGAGCACCCCCCTAAAAAGCAACTATTATCACTTATAATGAAAAATTGTTATTATAACGAAAGGATCGTAATTTATATATGAAAAGAGTAGTAATTACCGGAATGGGCGTTGTTTCTCCTGTCGGAAACACTGTTGAAGACTTCTGGAACAGCCTTAAAGCCGGAAAGCATGGATTCAGTTTGATAAATGACATTGTCGGAGATGACTTCGACGTTAAGATCGCAGCAAGGGTAAACGATTTCTCCTGCGACGAGTACATCGACAAAAAAGAAGCCCGCCGCATGGATAGGTTCACTCAGTTTTCCGTAGTTGCGGCTATGGACGCTGTGAAGGACAGCGGCTCGGATTTCAAGGACGTTGACCCCTTCCGGGCGGGAGTAATCTTCGGCGTTGGTATCGGAGGTCTTAACCTGACCCTCCAGGAGCATGACAAGTTCCTTGAAAAAGGTCCGGACAGAATTTCCGTTTTCTACGTCCCCATGATGATCGGAAACATGGCGGCTGGAACTATTGCAATGCGCACAGGTTTCAAGGGAGACAACTACTGTACGACAACAGCCTGCGCTTCCTCCACTCATGCAATTGGCGAAGCATTCAGAAAGATCAAGGACGGCTACCTTGACGTTTGTATCGCAGGCGGAGCGGAATCCTGCGTGGGAAAATTTGCTCTTGCAGGCTTCAACAATATGAAAGCTCTTACACGCTCAGACGACCTTGAAAGATGCTCTGTCCCCTTTGACGCTGAAAGAAGCGGCTTCGTTCTCGGAGAGGGCTGCGGCGCGCTGGTTCTTGAAGAGCTTGAACACGCAAAAGCAAGGGGAGCAAAGATCTACGCAGAGGTTGCAGGCTACGGCGCAACCGGAGACGCATACCATATGACAAGCCCATCCCCGGAGGGAGACGCTGCCGCAAGAGGCATGATAAACGCATACACGGAAGCAGGTCTTAAGGCTGAGGACATCGACTATATCAACGCTCACGGAACTTCCACCGGTCTTAACGACAAGTATGAGACCATTGCTATCAAAAAGGCTCTTGGAGAGGAAAAAGCCCGCAAGGTTGCGATCAACTCCACCAAGTCCATGACAGGACATCTGCTGGGAGCTGCCGGAGCGGTTGAGGCGATAGTCACTGCGCTGACTGTGCAGAATGACTATGTCCATGTTACAAGAGGATATAAAGTTCCCGACCCGGAGTGCGACCTTGACTACTGCACAGAGGGCGGACGCAGCATGACCGTAAACGCTGCGCTGTCAAACAGTCTGGGCTTCGGCGGACATAACGCTACCATCTGCATTAAGAAATACAAGGACTAAGCGGCAAGGCTGAGCCTTGACCCATGCCGCTGCGTACTGTTTATGCAAAGAGTAAAATACGACACGGAAATATACTTGATCGTATACTGTTACAAATAAAAGCGGGGAAAGCCCCTACCGGCATATCGAAAGGAGAATTACCATGAGTGAGAAGAGTGAGAAAATTTACGGCATTGAGCTGGAGACCATCAGCAAGCTTGCGGACATTGTAAAGGAAAAGGATCTCAGTGAGATCACCATTAATGAAATGGGAAAGGTAATTACCATAAAGGGTAAAAAATGTCCTCCCCCTCCTCCGCCAATGGGTGGGATGATGCCTATGTCCGCTATGCCTCAGGTTCAGTTTACTGCAAGCGCCGCAGGAGCGCCGGGTGCGGCAGGTGCTGAGGTTTCTGTACAGACAGGTGCGGCTGCACTTCCTGAGGGAAATGTTGTGAAAGCTCCTATCGTGGGAACATTCTATGCCGCTTCCGCTCCTGATAAGCCTCCTTTTGTAACAGTAGGAAAGCAGGTCAAAAAAGGCGACGTGCTTATGATAATCGAGTCCATGAAGCTTATGAACGAAGTCCAGAGCGATTTCGACGGCACAGTTGCAGAGATACTTGTAAAGAACGGCGAGCCGGTCGAATACGATCAGCCCATTATGATAATTAAGTAATAAGAGGGGAAAAATTATGGCAGTTATGAATCAGGAACAAATAATGGAGATAATTCCCCACAGAGACCCCTTTCTGCTCATAGACACCATTGAAGAAATGGAGGTGGGCAAGCGGGTAGTGGCAACAAAGCATATGAAGCCGGACGAGTTCTGGTTCAAGGGACACTTTCCCGATTATCCCGTAGTCCCCGGAGTTCTTATGCTTGAAATGTGCGCTCAGGCAGGAGCTGTGGCGATGCTTGCTCTTCCAGAAAACAAAGGCAAGATCGGATTTTTCGGAGGGGTCAAGGAAGCTAAATTCCGCCGTCAGGTAGTGCCGGGAGACACCCTCAGGATCGAAGTGGAGATCATAAAGATAAAAGGTCCTGTAGGCGTAGGAAAAGCCATAGCCACGGTAAATGGTGAGAAGGCTGTTTCGGCGGAGATTTCCTTTGCCATAAAGTAACATGGAAGTTCATGCAGGCTTTTCGGACAGAAAACAAGGTGATACCAATGAAAATCAAACCCAAAACAAAAGAGCAGCAGCATGAGGAAAATCTGAAAACCTTACAGGCATTTCGTCCTCTTGATGACGATTTCATGCGGGAGCTGTTCAGAAATAATCTGCCGCTGGCACAGATGATTCTTCGCATAATAACCGGTATAGATGATTTAGTTATCATCAGACAGGAAACGCAGTATGATCTGAAACGTCTTGTGGGCGCAAGGTCGATTTGTCTTGATGTTATCTGCGTTGACAGTAAAGGACGGTTCTTTAACATTGAGATCCAGAAAGAGGATGAAGGAGCTGACCCTTACAGAGCAAGATATCATTTATCATCAATAGATGTTGAGAATCTTCGTAAGAATCAGAAATTCAAGGAGCTGCCGGATACATATGTTATTTTCATTACTGAAAAGGACATTTTTGGCGAAGGTGAGCCGATATATAAAGTCGAAAGAGTTGTTACAACAACAAACAAACCTTT
>JAFLUJ010000353.1 GCA_022511485.1 Oscillospiraceae bacterium
GTGTCCGAGTGGTTTAAGGAGCTGGTCTTGAAAACCAGTGATTCCGAAAGGGACCGTGGGTTCGAATCCCACCCTCTCCGCCAATATTATCTTTATTTTTGTTACCATTATGCAGAAGTACTCAAGTGGTGACGAGGCTCCCCTGCTAAGGGAGTAGGTCGGGAAACCGGCGCGAGGGTTCAAATCCCTCCTTCTGCGCCAGCGGGTAAGCCCCGCTGCAAGACCGTTCTTGGTTATCAAGGGCGGTCTTATTTTTTGCACGACCGGATAAAAATCATCCCCAGAATAGTCAAGACAGTCCTTACGGTCAGTGCTATAATATTATCATATCGCGATATATCAATCAAGGAGGTAAGCATGAGCTATCCAAGCTATACAAGGGCTGTGATATGTTACATTGAGGCGCATATTACGGACGAAAAGCTGAACCATGAAAAGCTGTCGAGGCAAATAGGGTTTTCCTGGGAGTATATCCGGGAGCGGTTCCGTAATGATACCGGCTGCTCCATAGCACGATATGTGCTGATGCGTAAGGTAAAACGCTCCGCTCTTGATCTTATCCATACGGATAAAACGATCCTTGATATTGCGCTCGGATACGGATTTTCAAACCATGAAACATATACACGGGCTTTCCGTCGTGTTACAGGGATGGTTCCCAGCGAATTCCGGCGTCTCCGGCCGCTTGTGGGAAAAGAGGAGCTTCTTACCGGTGTGTATGGCGTTGGACTGCTTACCAGAAAGGAAAGAAGAAGTGATATTATGAGCAAGAATATTTGTAAGAATAATGACAGCACTATTTTATACGGTGTTCCGAAAGCAGGCTGGGGAGAATACGGAGGTCTTACTCCCTATCCTATCTGCCTGAAATCAACGGCGGCATATCTGGGAGAAGACATAGACTATCCCTTTATTATGGCTTCAAGCGGTGCGGCGTTCAGGTTTGTCTGGAACTGTACAGACTGGGACCTCAGTAATCCTGACATTTATCACACATTTACAGAGAGCATTGATGTATATCGCCTTGCGGCTGAATCTCTCGGACGGGAGTTTTTTATCCTTGAACGCGGCAAGGACACTACAAAGGAAGAATTTATCACATTCATCAAGTCGCATATTGACGAGGGTTATCCTTGCATTGCGCTTGGAATTATCGGTCCTCCGGAGGCTTGCATTATCACCGGTTACAGAAAAAACGGTGATGAACTTCTTGGATGGAATTTCTTCCAGGCTGACCCTGAGTTTGGCGGAAATGTTGAAATTGATGAAAGCGGATACTTTATCAGCGATGCATGGTGGGAGAATACTGACACTCAGGCTGTCATGTGCATAGGTGCTTTGAAAGGAGAGAGATTTTCAGCGGATACTGTCATTCAGAACGGCATCAAGGCTCTGACCGGCAGACAGGACAGCGGCTACTATAAGGGAGTTATGGCATATGACGGATGGATAAAAGCCCTTTCGGATGAAAAGAATTTTTCAGCGGGGGATAACTATTCTGTGCTGTTTGAAAAAATGCTCTGTCAGACCGATGCTATGAATTGTCTTGAGGATGGCAGAAGCTGCGCTGCTTCTTACTTCTCCGCTCTTTCAAAAGCAGATGCAAGCAGAAGCGAAAAATACCGCAGGATATCAGACGCCTTTGCTAAGTGCAGTAAGGTGATCGGGGAGATGCGGAAGCTTTATGGCAGCGACATGGACGAGATGCTCAAAAATCTGGCAGACCCGGCTGTGCGTTCACAGACCTGTGAGCTTTGCAAACAGGCAAAGCAGGCTGATACAGAAGCACTGTCATTAATGAAAGAATAATGAGCCATGTGTTGACAATTAAAGAAAAAAATGGTATAATGTAAAAAATTAAGGTAATACTGTGCAAAGGCGGCAGACGTTCTTTGCACGGTATTGCCTTGATCCATTATATTGACAGAAAGGATGAATTTTATATGAGCTATCCGTTCAGAAACACAAAGCTTCCTTTGGAGGAACGTGTGAGAGATCTTGTTTCCAGATTGACACTGGAAGAAAAGATACATATGCTTACCACCTTTCAGCACGGCGTCAAGCGTCTCGGTATAGGAGACTGGCACGTAGGTGCGGAGGTTGCAAGGGGTTACGTTTCCAGAGATCCGGAAACTGTTACGACAGTTTTCCCTCAGCCTATAGGTATGGCGGGAATGTTCGACACTGAGCTTATGGAAAAGCTTGGTGAGATCGCAGGAACGGAAGCTCGTATACTCCATTCAAAGGATCGGTCAACAAACCTTATGCTTTGGGGGCCTACTGTGGACGCCTGCCGTGATCCACGCTGGGGCAGAAATGAGGAGGGCTACGGTGAAGACCCTTTCCTTACCGGTCAGATGGCTGTTTCCTACACAAAGGGCATGGCAGGGGATGATCCCAGATATATGCGGACTATCCCTACCTTGAAGCATTTCTTTGCTAACAACAACGAAGAATCCCGTGGCTCCTGCGATGCAAACATTGAGCCCCGCACAAAATATGAATATTACTACGAGTTTTTCCGCTATCCCATACAGGAGGGCGGGGCGCGTTCAATGATGGCTTCCTATAACTCTGTTTCGGGAGTTCCGGCGCTTCTGAATCCGGAACTGCAAACTATCGTCAAGGATGAGTGGGGGCTTGATTTTGTTGTCACCGACGCTGCGGATCTCATTCAGACTGTGGATGCTCACCATTACTGCGACACCCATGCTGAATCTCTGGCTCTTGCTCTGAAAGCCGGAACTGATGTCATGACAGACAATGAAGAAGCTGTAACCGTCGGTGCGAGGGAGGCTCTTGCACGTGGACTTATCACAGAAGAGGATATTGACAGGTCTTTGTCAAACAGTCTCTTGGCACGGTTCAAGCTTGGGGAATTTGATCCTCCCGAGATGAATCCATATGCTGATCCCGACCCGAATCTGATGGACTGTCAGGCTCATCGGGAGATAAACCATCTCGCTGCGCTGGAGCAGTTTGTGCTTCTTGAAAACGATGGTCTTCTGCCTCTGAAAAAGGGCGTAAAAATCGCAGTTTTAGGAGACATAGGTGATAAAAATTACATGGACTGGTACACCGGCTATTCAAGCTATAATGTTTCTGTCCTTGATGGTCTGAAAGCAAAGTTCGGTGCGGACAATGTGGTGTTTGATGACTGTCACGACCATGTTGCTATCCGCTCGGTGGCTAACGGAAAGCTGCTTTGCGCCGATTCGGAGGGCGTCCTTTATGCGGCTGCGGACAAGCCGGATGACCGCTCTACCTTTATAAAAGCGGACTGGGGCGGAGAGGTCACATACAAGGTCAAGGCGACCGGGAAATTCTTTACCACCGAAACTATGAAAGCAAGCTCGGATACAACATATCGGTGGTTTTCCCAGGAAATACTGCGCCCAAAGACCTGCGAAAATGGGATAAAATATGTCACATACTTTAAAAATAAAGTCCTTGGCATTGAGGATGATGGTAGGCTTGCGGCTCTTGATCTAAAGGGAGCGTCCGACAGAAAGCTGTTCACCGAGGAAATAGTGTCTGACGGTCTTGAACGGGCGGCAAAGCTTGCAAAAGAAGTGGATGTTGTTATCGTCTGTGTGGGAAATGATCCTATGGTAATAGCCAGAGAGTGTTACGACAGAACCACTCTTTCGCTGCCGGAACATCAGTCAGGGATAGTTTCTGCGGCGGCAGGGGCTAACAAAAACCTTCTGCTTTCTGTTATTTCAAGCTATCCTTATGCGATATGTAAAGAGCGGGAGCTTGTCAGAGCGGCTTTATATACCTCCCATGCCGGACCGGAGCTTGGAAATGCTTTTGCAGAGGTTGTCTCGGGGGAATACAATCCCGCCGGAAGACTGGCTCAGACCTGGTACACAAGTGAAGAAGAGCTTCCGGAAATAACCGATTATGACATCATAAAAAATGATACTACATATCTTTACTATAAAGGCAAGCCACTTTACTCTTTCGGATACGGAAAAAGCTATTCGGAATTTTCCTACAGCGGACTTTCCATTGACCGAAATGGGGAGAGAACTCTCGTATCCTTTGATATTACAAATACTTCGGATATTGACGGGGAGGAAGTTCCTCAGGTATATTTCAGAGCGGAAAATCCCCGGGTAAAGCGTCCTCTGAAACAGCTCTGCGGATTCAGTCGCATTAAGGTGAACGCCGGACAGACTGTCCGTGTGACTATACCAGTGGAGGACAGGTATCTCCGTTTCTACGATGTTACGAGGGAAAAATTTTGCGTGGAAAGCGGCAGTTATGAGTTTATGGTGGGGACGTCCTGCGAAGATATAAGACTTCGTGGGTCTGAGACAATCAGGGGCGAAAAGATACCTTCCCGTGATATGGGACTTCCCACTAAGGCGATCAATTATGACGATAAATACAGCACAAAAATGAAGTTCGCCAAGAATCTTAACCGTCATTACATGAGCGGAGGAGGGCTTATTTTCCGGGATGCAAAGCTGAATGGCGAAAAGTCCGTCCAGATATGCTATGCTACCTCCGGTGTTGAGGGAAAGCTGCAAATTTACTGTGGTGATGAGATGATATGCGAGCAGAAGCTTCCCGGAACGGTATGCGAAACTGCATTTACGCAGGTCACCGTCCCCATCAAGTCCAAACGGGGAGTTCACGATCTCAGACTCCATATGGAGAATATGAGCCTGCTTGAATTCAAGCTGGTATAAAATATAGGAGGATGAACGAATATGGGGATTTTAGAACAGGAGATCGAAAAGATCGAGAACTCAATTGATAAATACAATGAGGCGGACACACTTGTAATATATGAAAGCATAGAGGCTATTACAAATGCGGGTTATAGGTCGGAAGCAGTTGAGCCGTTATTGCAGCTGCTTGAGCGGCATCCCACAACCTATTTTGGCGACCCCGGTGATATTGTGGATTTTATCGAACAATTTGACGGCGAATATGAAAATTCTCTTGCAGAATCAGTAAAAAGGACTCCGACCGGTTCAACAGTCTGGATGTTAAACAGATGTATTAACGCAGGAATACACAAGGATGAATTTATGGATATTCTGAAAGAAGTTGCAGCCAGAACAGATATTGACAAGGGCATTAAAGACAGCGCACAGGAATTTGTTGATTTTCAGGCAAACCGTTAATTTTCTGTTTATAGGGCAAAAAAACAGCAATTACCAGTAGAGAATATCAGTCTGCTTGAATTTAAGAAGGTATGATTTTTTCTGGTAACTGTTTGAAAAATCGTAATTTAGTGGAGTTAGTTATTGTGTATTATTCTTAATGTTATGGGAGAATGCTATGAACGGTGAAATGTATCAGATTTGCTGTATTACCGCAGCAGCTAAGAAGGCATTACAAGACGGCACGGGTATTTTGTATACGCCGTCAGAATATGTATTTCGGACAGAGTTTCGCTTTCTGTCGGAAAAGGTACTGCTTATCCGGAAAAATTTTACTGCCTACAATGTGGAGGATTGGTTTGAGCATTGTAAGCGAAAAAAACTGATGGATATGAAGTTTCTTGCACCCGTCTCGGTAAGTGACCGAATGGTTTTAGGGTTTTCAAATACATCACAAAGTTCTATAGTCTGTTTTTATGAGGGCGGAAAGGTGACATATTTTACTGCCAAGTGGGAGTTTGATCCCACGCTGAAGTGGACCGTTCTATACACGGAAAACGAGTGGTCGGATCCTCCGCAAGAGAAACCGCATTTTGAGGATCACACTGAGGATTTTGCCAAGACATTGGAGAAGATTAAGGGATTAGCTGGTCAACTTGGATTTGAAGGCTTTGCTCAAACATTTCAGGAGGCATGGGAGCTTTTAAATGACAAAAAGGAGTTTTCTGATGTTGACAAACTAGCCTTGCCACTGCTGCCTGCTAAACATAGGCAAATTTTTGCGGCTGCTTCAAAGGCAGATGTGTTTGGCGCAATGGGTTCTTGGAATGACAGCCCGCCATATGTGGCACATGAAAAAGGATTGGATGCAGAATATGAGCAGTTGTCAGCAGAATTGTTGAAAAATATTCGCCTTGCAGTTTTGTATGCGGTGAATGAATGGTAATTTGGGGAGTACCGTATGTTCTGCTACGAACTCTGAATTTCAGGAGGAACTTTTGAGGGAATATATAAATTCCCGTTTATAAAGCAGTAAAAAGACAGCGATCACCGGATGAATGATGATCGCTGTCTTTTATGAATCAGTATAAATATCGGTTTACTGTATCGGCTCAAAGTCAGCCACGCCGTGCTTGCAGAGAGGACAGATATAGTCGTCGGGAAGCTCGTCGCCCTCGTAGATATATCCGCAGACCTTGCACACAAAGCCTTTCTTACCCTCTGTTGCGGGCTTTGGCTTAACGTTCTTCTGGTAATATGTGTAGGTCATGGTGTCAACATCGGAGATAACACGGGCTTCTGTAACGCTGCATATGAACATACCGTGTGTTCCCAGATCAACATACTCCTCTACTTTCAGGGACATGAATGCGTTGATATATCTGGGCAGGAAGGTAAGTCCGTTATCGGAGCGCAGAGGGTCAACGCCTTCAAACTTGTCAGCTGTACGTCCGCTCTGGAAGCCGAATTTCTCAAAAATCTTGAAGGGAGCTTCGGTAGAAAGACAGTTTACGTTCATTACGCCGGTCTGTTTGATAACATGATGTGAATAGTTGGCTTTGTTGATGTTTACTGCCACACGATATGGATTGTCGGTAAGCTGACATACAGTATTGACGATAAGTCCGTTGTCCTTGCCCTCGCCGTCCTTGGAGGTGACAACATAGAGACCGTAGCCGATTCTGAACAGAGCGGTCATGTCGTTCTTGTTTGCGGTCTCGCCCTGCTGAGCAAGATAGTCTCTGCACAGCTCATCGGACAGATCTTCGATCTGCTGACGGCTTTCCTCGTTAAGTGCGGACATGATGTGTACGCTGTGCTTTGTAAAGGTAATGTTCTTGCTCTTTTCAAACATATTCTTCATGACCTTTGCTGCCTGAGGCGCCCATGAGCCGTTTTCCATCAGTGCTACTGTGCGGTTCTGATAGTTCCGCTCGGTGAGGTGGTCAATGAAAGTACGCATAAATGGGAAGATGTCTGCATTATATGTTGTAGTTGCAAGTACAAGCTTGCCGTAACGGAAGGCGTCCTCTACAGCCTCTGCCATGTCGTCACGGGCAAGGTCTGCCACTACTACCTTTGGACATCCCTTTGCCTTGAGCTTGCTTTCCAGAAGCTGTACGGCTTCCTTTGTGTGCCCGTAAACAGATGTATAAGCGATAACGATACCCTCGGATTCAATGCGGTAGGATGACCAGATGTCGTAAAGATTGATGTAATGTCCCAGGTTTTCTTTCAGGACAGGTCCGTGTGTAGGGCAGATGATCTGGATGTCCAGTCCGGCTGCCTTTTTCAGAAGATTCTGCACCTGAGCTCCGTATTTGCCAACGATACCGATATAGTAGCGGCGTGCTTCGCAGTCCCATTCCTCGTCAACGTCAAGAGCGCCGAACTTGCCGAATCCGTCAGCGGAGAACAGCACCTTGTCGCAGGAATCGTAGGAGACGATGACCTCCGGCCAGTGAACCATTGGAGCGGTAACAAAGGTCAGTGTGTGGCTGCCCAGTTCCAGAGTATCGCCTTCGCCAACTACTATGCGGCGGTCTTCATAATCTGTTCCGAAGAACTGCTTCATCATAACAAAAGCCTTTTCTGAGGACACGATCTTTGTGTCCTTATACACCTTCATAAAGTTGTCGATGTTGCCGGCGTGATCCGGTTCCATGTGGTGGATGATAAGATAGTCCGGCTTTTTGCCTCCCAGAGCTGCGGCAACGTTGTCCAGCCACTGGTGTGTGAAATGCTTGTCAACGGTGTCCACAACGGCAGTTTTGCTGTCCAGAATTACATAGGAATTGTAAGCCATTCCGTTTGGAACTACGTACTGTCCCTCAAACAGGTCTACCTCGTGGTCGTTGACGCCCACGTATTTGATGTCTTTGGTGATATTGATGTCCATTTATTTTCCTCCTTCTTGTATTAGCAAAATATACCATTACATTATACGATATTTTTATGAACAATTCAAGTAGTATAATAGGATTTCTTTATGAAAACGATCCGGATAATTACCTGTATCCTGAATGGCCATATGTATATCCCCATTCATATGTCATAAGGAAGACGTAATCGGCTGCTGCTCCCAACAGACCGTAATCGTGGGCTTCGTACAAAGTCCCTTTCTGGTCGGGAGAGATCTTCGGGGCGAGGTCAAGGTGGAGGATAAGTCCGAGAGGCTCTAACTGGGATCTTGCATTTGCGGCGAAGGCGGCGTACTCCTCTCTGAACTGAGGGGGGACATACTCTATATCAATGTCAAGTCCCTGAGCTCCTTTCTGGAGAATGATCTCTATAAAGCCTGAGATGACCTTATTCTGAAATTCAATATCGGTCAGCAGTCTTTCGATCTTTCCCGAGCCGAAGGAGCCGTCCACATTTATTGCGCTGAGGCTCAGAAGCACGGATGTCCCGTAACTGTGGGCAAGGTCTATCATATCGCTGTCGTTGAGAGTTATTATTTTTCCTTCGTCTGTAAAGCCGTATCCGAACGGTATCAGATATGTAAGGTAGGGAAGGGAAGTCTCAAGGATACCCCGATTGATGTAACCGTAGGTGAATCCGCTTACCTCTATAGTTTTGGAGGGGGTATCTTCAAACTCTATGACGATCTCCGTTCCTATGTCTATGTATTTGTATCCTATAAGTGAGGGATTGTTCTGATAGAGACGGTTCACAGTCGTTCCATAGCGCTGGGCTATGGTAAAAAGGGTGTCTCCGGGCTGAAAGGTATGTACCACTCTGGGTTTTAGTATAAGAAGGGACTGGCCCAGAGCAAGCTCCCGTTTCGGGGACAGGCTGTTGTCCGATACGAGACGTTCGGGGGAGATCCCGAACTGTCTGGATATTGAATATACGGTATCTCCCGATTTTACAACGTAAATTTCCATAATTATGACCATTTTCCCGATAGGGAAAATGTGTCCTCCTTTCTAAACGTATGTTTATGGCAAACAAGTTTGCCTGTGGTTTTGCGGAGCAAAATTCCGACGCTCAATTTATTGAGCAAGCAGCGAGGAAAACAAAACTCGCAGTTTGAAAATCGAAGATTTTCAAACCTATTACTCCTGACAATTATTAAGTTATTTCAGTATATGCCAAATAGCTGATACTGTTCGGAAAAATGTATATAATTTGCCTTTTTGGGGAGAATTTAAATAAATTCAGATGCTACATAACGGCATTTTTTCCCGAAAAGAGAAAAAATTTGAAAAAGTTGTCTGAAATGCTTGACAAATTGGTTTTTAGCGTGTATAATATTTGGGTATGAGCGTCGAGAGACGTTTTTTACATTGATTTTTGAGGAAAGGAGAGAAAATATGCCAACCTTTAACCAGTTAGTACGTAAGGGAAGAACTGTTCTGGAGAAAAAGTCCACAGCTCCTGCTCTTCAGAAGGGCTACAATGCCAAGAAGAAGATCGTTATCGACCAGAGCGCTCCTCAGAAGAGAGGCGTTTGCACAGCTGTAAGAACTGCTACTCCTAAGAAGCCTAACTCTGCTATGAGAAAAATTGCCAGAGTAAGACTTACCAACGGTACTGAGGTAACAGCATATATCCCGGGTATCGGTCACAACCTCCAGGAGCACTCTGTTGTGCTTATCAGAGGCGGACGTGTTAAGGATCTCCCTGGTGTGCGTTATCACATTATCAGAGGTACGCTGGATGCTCAGGGCGTTGCCAAGAGAAATCAGGCTCGTTCCAAGTACGGCGCTAAGAAGCCTAAGGCAGGCGCAGCTAAGTAAGTGATGTCGGCAGACATTGCTGTAAGCTGAAATGTCCTAATATTCGTAAACTCAATGAAACCGCATCATGATTGTATGCGGAGTAATTCATTTCTTGTATAAATGAATGCCTCTGCATTGGTCGTGCGTGTCATCACCCGCCATTATCATAAATAATAGGGCGGTGTGGGGTGAAACGAGTACCTATGATGTCATTTCTATGAAGGAGGGAAGAATTGTGCCAAGAAGAGGTAATATTCCAAAGCGAGAGGTTCTGAATGATCCTGTTTACAATTCTGAAATAGTTACACGTCTTATCAACAACATTATGCTTGACGGTAAGAAGGGTGTTGCTCAGAAGATCGTTTACGGTGCGTTTGACATCGTTGCTGAGAAGACAGGTAAGGACGCTCTCGAAATGTTCGAGCAGGCTCTCGAAAATATTATGCCCCAGCTTGAGGTTAAGGCAAGACGTGTGGGCGGCTCTACCTATCAGGTGCCTATGGAGGTAAGACCCGAAAGAAGACAGACTCTCGGTCTGAGATGGCTTACCAACTACGCCAGAGCAAGAAGCGAAAGAACCATGAAGGAAAGACTTGCTG
>JAFLUJ010000354.1 GCA_022511485.1 Oscillospiraceae bacterium
TTCACGGTGCAAGCTACTGCATTGCACATAAGGGAAAAGTAATAGCCCACGGCAGTATAGGCAGAAACAACGCCATGGGGATCGACACCCCAATGCAGCCAGACACCGTTTTCGGCATCGCCTCCATAACAAAGACATTTACCGCAACAGCGATAATGCAGCTGATCGAGGACGGCTATATCCGCCTTAATACATATGTGGGAGAGATCCTTCCCCAGTTTTCGGAGAAGCCCTTTAACGACATCACTCTCTGGCATCTTCTGACCCATACTTCGGGACTTTACCCGGACGGAGGCTGCTTTCCGGAAACAGCCCCTCCGGATCAGTGGGATCTTATCAACGCCGCAGCGGAAAAATGGGACGGCAACGGCGAATTTGACTGGATAACTCCCGGAATTTCCGCAGGACTTCGCCGCCTTCCCAGACAGGAGTGGCAGTATGCCTCCTTTGGATTTACTATCCTGGGCGAGGTAATAACACGAGTAAGCGGACAGAACGTCCACGACTATATCGAGGAAAAAATTATCCGTCCATTGAAGCTTACGGACAGCGGATTCTATAACACCAAGGACACCGCCTCCCGATACTTCATAAAAAACGAAAGATACAGAGAACATTTCAATAAGATCATTTCAGGGGAGCTTGACGAGCGCAAGGGAAACGGCAGCGTCTGGGACAAGATACCGGGCACCAGCGGAGGGATGCACTCCACCGTTTACGACCTTGTGAGATTCGGAAACGCATATATAAATAACGGACGTCTGGACGGTGCAAGGATACTCGGTAAAAAATCCGTGGAGAAAATGAGTACCATCCAGTTAAGCGGCGTCCCGGATCACTGCTGGGGAGCAAACGAACCAAATCGTCTCTACGGAATAGGCTTTGATATACGTCACGGTCAGTCATTCAGTTATTCTGACCGCACTATCATGCACGAAGGCGCAGGAGCTTCCTCTCTTGATATTGATCTGGAGGAGCAGCTTGTTGCAGCATGGTTCGTCCCCTTTGACGAGGGAGCAAACGGCTGGTCAGCCGAGCCTCTTTACAACGTACAGAATATTATCTGGTCGGGGTTGATATGACTTGAACTATTTTAAACATAAGCTTGAAGAATGTAAAGCGGTAGCCTTCGTGACCTACAAGGAATGGAGTGCATACCGCACTCATTCTCTTGTATCGGTTTTTGTAGGACCGGTATATTTTATCGTCCAGTATTTTATCTGGACAGCAGTTTACAGCGGAAGCGGAACTCTGGGCGGAATGGAGCTTGAACAGACCATATGCTATTTCGGAGTATCCGCACTTATCGGCTATCTTACAATGGACTTTGCAGACTGGAATCTGCAAATGCTTGTCCGGACGGGAAAATTCCTGACCTTTACTTTAAGACCAATGCACCACAGATTTTTTGCCCTGTCCCAGAAGATCGGACACCGGGCGCTTGGATTCTTTTTCGAGTTCCTGCCCTGCTTTCTGATTTTTCTGTTTGTGTTCCGGGTAGATATTATCCCCAAAGAAATGGTGTGGACTGTCATTTCCGTGGCACTGGCGTTCCTGATGAATTTCTATGTGAATTACTGTCTCGGGATGACTGCATTTTATTTTGTACAGGCAGGCGGAGTGCGGGTAGTGTATCAGCTGCTTGCGCAAATTTTTTCCGGAGCGTTGATACCTCTCAGTTTTTTCCCGGCTGTCGTACAAAAAATAATGATGTTCCTACCATTTCAGTACACGAATTACATTACTGCAATGGTGTGGACGGGGAACAATTCTATCGGGGAACTGAAACTGACCATCCCGCAGGCGGTTTTATATCAGGCAATATCGGTAATAATTACGGGACTGCTCAGTGAGGTTTTATATCGGACATCTATAAAAAGATTTACAGCGGTTGGTGCATAAATTAGAATATAGAGGGGGTAATTCACCATGACAACTTTAGGAGAAGATATTGGATTAACGGATTATTCTGACGAATTTATCAAAAGAATAATCAATTATAGAATGTATATGGATAAAGAACTGAATCGATATTTATCATACGAAGAAATTGCTGAAAAAGAAAATTGTACTGCTGATGTTGTAAGACAAATACTTACTCGAACAGCAATAATGTGGAATCATTAACATTAACTGTTAAACTATGATTTACTCCATAAAACGAATAGGGTATGATAACTATATGATAAACTACATCAAAATTTATTTTTCTTGTCTCCATACCGCATTTTCAAGAGCGGCAACATACCGGGCAAATTTTATTTTAGGAAATTTCATTACCCTGCTGTCAAATATAATTTTCCCTCTGGTGACAGTCCTTATCTACGCCAACGGAGCGTCATTCCCAGACTGGAATATGTGGGAAGTCCTTCTGATACAGTCCGTCTTTTCAATGTCGGTAGGTGCAGCATCCATGTTTTTTAACAGTATCCTGTGGGTAACAATGGATCATATCCGGGAGGGAAGCTTTGAAACGATATTGCTGAAACCTCTCCCCACACTGTTTTATATCACCGCTGCCAATTTCGATCCGAACAGCATGGGGCTCTTTCTCGGCGGACTTATAATGACCGTCATTTCCGCAATAAAAACAGGAATATCCGGCACGGAAAATATCATATCCTTTCTGCTGCTGTTCATATCCGGACTTGCAGTAATGAGCGGAATGGATCTCATAATGGCAGCCATAAGCTTCAAATGGGTAGGAAATTCAAGGATACCCGAAATATTTGACAGCATAAAAAGCTTCGGGAAATACCCCCTTGGAATTTTTCCGAAAACGATCCAGACCCTGACCTCCCTGATAATTCCCGTGGCAGTTATCGGATTTTTCCCCGCCTCCGCATTGCTGGGACGACTTGATGTAATGATGTTTATTTCAGTCATCCCCTGCTTTTTGTTTTTCGCTTTTGGGATATGGATATACAACCGGATGATAAAAATGTATGAGGGGGTAGGAGGCTGATGTCAGACATAGCGATCAAAGCCGAAAATCTCGTAAAATCATATAAAACCTATAAACGAAACAGCGGATTTAAAGAGACCGTCAAAAGCTTTTTCAAGCGTGAAACCGTGACGGTAAATGCCGTGGACAATATATCCTTTGAGATAGTACAAGGTACTATCTGTGGAATATTAGGACCTAACGGAGCGGGAAAATCCACTACCATAAAAATGCTCTGCGGAGCGCTTTTTCCCACATCAGGAACAATAGATGTTATGGGATATTCCCCAGCCAGAGACAGAAAAAAATACGTCCGTAAGATCGGCGCAGTGTTCGGACAGAAATCCCAGCTGATATGGGATATTCCTCCCATCGACAGCTTTGCAATGAATAAGGCGATCTATGGAATATCAAACGATGACTATAAAAAACGTCTGGAGGAAATGACCGACCTTTTCGACGTGGGAGAGGTAATATATAAGCCCACCAGAGTCTTATCACTTGGTGAGCGTATGAAATGCGAATTTATAATGGCAATGCTCCACAGTCCGGAGATAGTGTTTCTCGACGAGCCAACCATCGGACTGGACGTCATCGCAAAAAATAAAATACGTGACGTCGTAGGAGAAATGAACCGCAAGGGTACTACTTTTATTCTGACCACCCATGACCTTGAGGACGTTGAGCAGCTTGCGGATAACGTCATAATAATCAATCACGGAAAAAAGGTTTTCGACGATACCCTGTCCAGCCTGAAAAACACACTGGGGAGCAAGAAAATTATCAGTCTCACACTGTCAAAGCCATACGCGGGAGATTCCATCGGAGGCGCGGAGATCATCAGCCGGGAAAGCGAGCTTGACATCTCCCTTGAAGTTGATACGGAGCGTCAGGAGATAACGGATTTTTTAAAATCACTTACCAGTCATGTGGACTTCCGGGATATTTCCGTCAAGGAGCTCCCCATGGATATGATAATCACAAGGATATACAATGAAATGTAAATATTTACTGCCCTGCAAAATTTCCGGCTTTGCAGGGCAGTATGATTTTATCCTTTAAGAAAGTCTGCTGTTTTTTCAAACATGATACAAGCGTCCTCGTATCCCTGAGAAAGACGTTTCCTTGCACCATCGGAGGAAAAATCAAGAGTTCCGCTTATAAATGACCCCAGTCCCCTCTGAGGATAAAGCTCCGTAATGTACGCGCCATCATAAAGAGACCTGTCTATCCTGTCGCCTTCATTAAGACAGACAACGATGATATTCCGATACCCCTCATCATAAAGAGGCTTTATCGGGATATTCCCCTTGCTTCCGGAAACCCCTCCGTCAATATAAATATCATCGCCTATTTTCTGATTCGGGAAAACCACCGGAATAGCGGAGGACGCTATCAGTATTTTTTTGATCTCACTTGGCATAAGACCGTTCAGCTTAAAATATTTTATCTTCATTTCCGGAATAAGAGTGCACCCTGCAAAGATCTTCAATTCCGATCCGGAGATCGCCTTTAAGCTAACGTGATCGTCTATTATTTCTTCAAGCCCGTGTCTGGACCATATCCCCTCGCCTGCTTTTTTAACAATATCGGAAACCAGTCTGACCGGCTCGTCAATGTCTTTCAATATAGTCTCCGCAGCTTCGCCTAACATTTCAAAAATAGTTTCCTTAGGAGTAAGTATTTTATCTTCGGACAGATCAAACCATATTTTTTCCGCTGTTTCATAATCTCCGTTTACATAAAGAGCAGCGTTGAGCGCCCCTACGGAAGTCCCTGAAACAGCCGTAATATTTTTATCTATACCAAATTCTCTTATTGCCTTCCATACGCCGATCTGGTATGCTCCCTTTCCTCCTCCGCCTCCGAAAACAAGTCCGATATCTTTCATGATCTGCCTCCCTTTAAAATATGCTGTCGGGGCACTGTCTCCCATGCGTTCAGAAAAACCGTATTGCCCTTGATACATTAATATTCATTAAACCGTGTATTGACACTGACAGACATCCTGCGAAGGCTTGTCCGGAAAAATTTATAATTAATCATTTACTTTTTGGATCAATGATATTATAATATATATGGAAGCTTGTCAGATAATTTTGCTGACGAGAAATTGTTTGATAGAAAAAACACACGAAAGGAGAACTGCTCCCTTATGGAGCAGGATCATAGCTATGAATAAAACGATCCTTATAATAGAGGATGATACGGAGATCAACAATATGCTGAAAATACTGCTTGGACAACACGGATATTCCACCGTCAGCGCCTATTCGGGAACGGAGGGAGTGCTTGTCCACAACAATAATATTGACCTTATCCTGCTTGATCTTATGCTTCCCGGAAGAAGCGGAGAGGATATTATCAGGGAGCTGAAACAAAAGCACAGCGTTCCCGTGATAGTAACAAGCGCAGTGCATGACGTAAACAAAAAGGTAGACTTGTTTTCCCTGGGCGCGGACGACTACGTCACAAAGCCTTTTCACAATGAGGAGCTTCTTGCACGTATCGCCGCAAGATTAAGGAACGATGCCGCAGCTTCCCCGCATGAAATTCTCACATATAAAAATATTGAACTGGATAAAAGTAATTTTTCCGTAAAATGTGCGGACAAGCCGGTGGAGCTTTCAAAGCATGAATTTGCGCTTCTGCAATTGCTTATGGAAAATCCAAACCGCACCTGCACAAAAAGTATGATATACGACAACGTATGGGACTATGAAAATTCCGCAGATGATAACACTCTGAACGTACATATCAGCAAGATACGCAAAAAATTAAAGGAATGTGATCCCGATACGGAGTATATTGAAACGGTGTGGGGCATCGGGTATCGGTTAAAAAAATGAATTTCCCATTTAAGGAATTTTTAAGACTTTTATTAAGTGTTTTTTCAGACCTCCATGCTAAACTGAATATATAAGATAAATACAGGAGGTTTACAAAATGCGTGAAATCGTATTGCAAACAAAAGGTCTCTCCAAAAGCTACAAGTCATTCACTGCACTTGACGGCGTGGATATGACAGTTTACAGCGGAGACATTTACGGTCTTATCGGACGAAACGGAGCAGGCAAAACTACAATTATGAAAATAGTTACCGGTCTGACGGAAAAGTCCGGAGGGGAATTTGAGATATTCTCCAAAAAAGAAAAGGAAGCGGAAAATGAAAAACGGCGTATCGGATGTCTTATTGAAAATCCCGCCTTTTTCGGAGGTCTTACCGCCTATCAGAATCTGAAATACTACGCCATGCAGAAAGGCGTCACGGACAAAAATCAGATAGACAAAGCGCTGGAGCTTGTCGATCTTACCGATGTGAAAAACAAAAAATTCCGCAAGTTTTCCCTTGGCATGAAACAGCGTCTGGGGATAGCTCTTGCGGTAATGGATAATCCCGATCTTATGATCCTCGACGAACCCATCAACGGACTTGACCCTATGGCGATCAGTGAAATTCGCGAAACATTCAGAAAGCTAAGCAGCGAGCACGGGATCACTCTTATAATTTCCAGCCATATTCTTTCGGAGCTGCACATGATAGCAAACCGATTTCTTTTTATCGACAAAGGAAGGATATTGAAGGAGATCACCAAGGAGGAGCTTGATCTTGAATGTATGCGCTGTCTTTCCATAAAGACCAGCGATACAAAACGTGCAGCTGTAGTTATTGAGGAAAACGGAATAACCGATTACAAAGTAATTGACGATTCGGAGATCCGCATTTACAGCGGAGCAAAACCGGAGGAACTCAACAAGCTGCTTATCAAAAATGATGTAAACGTATCCGGAATTTCCGAAAGCGGTATTTCGCTTGAAGACTATTTCAAATCATTAGTCGGGGAGGTAAAATAATGGTTAATATGATAAAAGCTGATTTTTACAGAATTTCAAAAAGCATGGTTATGTTTATTGCATTAGCATTCGTAATTTTTATGGCAGCGGTTTCAATTTATTTTGTTGAGCCTGGAAGCGTTGGAGTGCATTACGAGTCCGGGATAGCTGTTGAAAATGAATTAAACGAAATGAGCCCGGAGGAACTGAAAGATCTCAGTACAGGTGAATACAGGGAAATAATGCTTAGAACCGAGGGATATGCCCTCGACAGAGATGTGCTGGCAGCAAATATAAATCTTTATTATGTTTTTATTTTTGCCGCAGCAGTTATAATAACCGTTGATTTTTCCGGAAGCTGTGTAAAAAACACACTGTCCTCAGCAATAAGCAGGAGAAAATATTTCTTTTCAAAGCTTGCGACGGTTTTCCTGTGCTGTCTGGTGCTGTTCTTTATGAATACTTATATTATTTATTTCGGAAATATAATTTTCAACGGTGATAATCTTGCATCCGATGTCGGAACGGTCACAAAAATAACCCTTTTGCAGATACCTCCCGCACTTGCACTTACAAGTATCCTGACAGGTTTTGCGTTTATATTAAGAAAAACGGCTGTTTTCAATACACTTACAATTCCATTTATGATGATCGTCCAGCTGCTGATGAATCTTATATCAGCATTTGTAAAGATCCCTGAAAGCGCTTACAATTATGAGCTTCAGAGAATGATAACACTGCTTGCGTTTGATCCTTCAAAGGAGTATATCCTGAAAAGCTATGCAGTATGCGCAGTGATAATAGTCCTGTTCAATCTTGCAGGATGGCTGACCTTCAAAAAGGCAGAGATAAAATAAATCAAAAAGGAGGAGCGGAAATGTTTACTGCTATTGTAATAATTGTAATTGCAGCGGTGATACTGCTGCTCCTTCTTATACTTCAAAGGCATGAAATAAAAAATATTTCCCGTCAGATAAATGAAATAAAATCCAGGGATACAAACGAGCTGATACACACCTCCGGAAGCGACAAGACCAGCGGGGAGCTTATCAATGAGATCAATTCCCTGCTTCGTGAAATGAGGGACAGGAAGATACAATACCAGAAAAAGAGCCACGCTCTCGAGCAGATGATGACGAACATTTCCCATGATCTCAGGACGCCTCTTACCTCTGCAATGGGATATATCGGTATCATAAAAAATTCTGATATATCTCCGGAGGAAAAAGAGCGGGAAATTGAAATTATTGAAAAGCGTCTGATACGTCTTGAAGAATTGATAAATTCATTTTTTGAATTTTCAAAAATCATTTCCTCCGACACCCCTCCCGAGTTATCCGAATTGAATCTCAATGCAATTCTGGAAGAATCAATAGTTCACTATTATGATGATTACTGCGGTCAGAACAGAGAAATAATCCTGAACTGCGAGGCTTCCAAAATAAAGCTCCTTTCCAACAGAAATATGCTTATGCGGATCTTTGATAATCTCATAGGAAACGCCCTGAAACACGGTACGGGTGACCTGACGATCTCCGTGCAAAAATCGGAAAATATCCTGATACATTTTGAAAATGAGCTTACCGATTCCGAAATTGATACCGACCGTATTTTCGAGGAATTTTACACCACCGATATATCCCGGACCAAGGGAAACACCGGACTTGGACTTGCAATTGCAAAGCAGTTTACCAATATGCTTGACGGCAAAATATCTGCAATCCGCGAAAAAAATATCCTCCGCATAACCGTGGAGCTGCCCGCCGGAAATAAAATATGAATAAGGGAACTGCTGGCAAACCATGCAGTTCCCTTAATTTATGCATAAATAATTTTAAAAATATATAAAGATATGCTTTACAAAATAAAAAATATATTGTATAATATATAAAACAAATAATAATGCTAGGACACGGGGGAATATATTTCTATTTAGGAGAAAAAGCTATGTATTTATGCAAACTTAAGTTTTTTATTATATCCGGATCAGAAGAGCCTGAAAAAATTTTGCGCTCTGCCGCTCTGCCGGAGGATTGCGAAATCGAAGTGGTTTCCATGAAGGAGCTTGACGAAAGCAAGCTGACGTCTTTGGATCATGCAGTAATTTCGGACGGCGATCCTGCTGTCCTTGCGAAGGCTGCATCAGCGGAGGGCGTAAAAAGTGTTCTTCTTGCAGAGGGTAACGAACTGAAAAAATTTCCCTCTGACGAGCTGGATCACGCGGATGATATTTTTGCTATGCCCGATGGCGCAAGATATGACAGCGCGATACTTACAGCACATTTCAGACGGCTCATAAATACAATGAAAAATGAGGCAGACTTCCGCAAGGAAAAAGTATACTTTGAAACGGCGATAGACAGTATCCCCGACCTTGTGTGGTTCAAGGACAGCATCGGCTCGCATCTTATCGTAAACGACAGCTTCTGCAAGCTGGTTGAAAAGACCAAGGAGCAGATATATAAGCGCGGTCACTATTACATATGGGATATTCCCCAGGAGGAATACGAAAAAGGAGAATATGTCTGTCTTGAATCGGAGGACATCGTAGTAGAAGCCCGCAAGACCTGCATATTCGACGAAAAAATAAAGACCAAGAACGGAATGAGACAGTTCAAAACATATAAATCCCCGCTTATTGATCTTGACGGAAGTATTTTCGGAACCTGCGGCATCGCACATGACGTTACCGACCTGCACAATATGAACAACGAGCTGGATGTAATAATCGAAAGTATGCCTTATGCTGTTATAGTAAGCGACAATAACGATGTCATATTGAATGTCAATAAGGAATTTAATCTGATGTTCGGCAGTCATGAGGATCTTACGGGAATGACGCTCAATGATTGGATAGGCAAATATATATCCGGCAAAGTAAAGAAAATCCCCGGCAAGAACGAGATCCAGATGAATAGGGGCGACGAAATAAGAACCATCAGCTATATACGGAAAAGTATCAGCGACATTTTCGGAGAAGCCATCGGCGGCATGGGAATATTCCACGATATTACAGTGGAGAGGCAGAACGAA
Source organism: Oscillospiraceae bacterium (assembly GCA_022511485.1). Taxonomy (GTDB): domain Bacteria; phylum Bacillota; class Clostridia; order Oscillospirales; family Ruminococcaceae; genus RGIG8773. The sequence goes on from JAFLUJ010000354.1 coordinate 9,812, forward strand.
CAGCGTACAATTAAAAGTGCAAACACCGATTTCCTTACCCAGCTGAACAACAGGCGCAGTCTGTTTAATTATCTTGAAAAAATGAGATATGTTCCGCAGCTTACATTCATAAGCGTCGATCTGGACAACTTCAAGCAGGTAAACGATATTTACGGACATCATATGGGAGACGAAGCTCTGCTGATAGTTTCCCGTATGATGAAGGAAAGCTTTTCCGGTGATTTCATAGCAAGGCTCGGAGGAGACGAGTTCCTGATAGTTATCAGCCGCAAGATCAAGATCGAAGAGATCAGGGAGCAAGTAAGCGATTTCCAGAGCAAGCTGAAATCCGAATATACAAAATTTACGGAATTTTCAAAGCTGACCACAAGTATCGGTATTGCATCCTTTACTCTCACCGAGTGCGGAAAGTATGACTTTGACAATATTCTCCGATGCAGCGACAGCGCTCTTTATGATGCTAAAAACGGAGGCAAGGATCAGTTCTGCGTTTATGAATAAAAGTGACTGCTTCACAGGGTATGTTCATGAATAAATATATCGTGAACAATAGTGTAAATCGTAATTTAGCATATTATTTCTGTACTCTTACTGGGGAAAACCTTTCTGAAGAAAGGTTATTCC
>JAFLUJ010000355.1 GCA_022511485.1 Oscillospiraceae bacterium
TTGTTTATTTTGACAACTCAGCTTCTGAGTGTAATATTCTGGGATTTTATTTTTGTGCGATATAACCATTTCCGATAGATACCGGTAAAAAAATATGTTCCGAACAAACAAATTTTAATAAAATATTTTCATCCGTCTACAATTTGCGGAATCGAACACTGCGGGGTATACTGATAATATACTAAATCCAAAGGAGACCATCAACCATGAGCACAGTAGAAGAAAAACGCCGCAGTATATATACCATTGTAGCAGTAGGACTTATGTCCGCACTTGTTTATGTAGGAAATTTCATGTCCATTCCCCTGCCCAATGAGACCCGTGTACACATCGGAAACTCCATGTGCCTTTTAGCTGCACTGCTTTTCGGAGGAGTAAACGGAGGACTTTCCTCTGGAATAGGTGGATTTCTGTACGATCTTTTCAATCCGCTGTATACACTGTCAGCGCCATATACATTTTTCTCGAAATTCTCCATGGGCTGGACAGCAGGAAAGCTGAACCGCTCCGGAATCAGGAACGAGCTTGCCCGGACGTCCATAGCAGCCATATTCGGACAGATAACATACATTATTCTTTATCTGGGGAAAGCATTTATCGAGCAGCTTATCCTTGGAAGTCCCGCAGAGACTGCCTTGGTAACAATGTTGAAAAAAGCGCCGTCCTCATTGATAAACGGAGCTATCGCAGTGGTGGTAGCTGTGCCGCTGTCCATTGCACTCAGAAGGGCTCTGAAGGCTTCCGGATTTGCGTCCCTTATTGAGGGAAAACAAGAGCGCAAGGGATATTTCAATCCCCTTACGACCTGCCTGACCGTTTTTGCCATCATAGTAACAGCAGGATTCGGTATCCGACTTTCCGCGGACAGTAAGATCAGGAGTGCCCAGGAAGCAAAGGAAGCAGAATACCAGCAGCAGATTGACGAGCTGAACGATAAATTGGATAACCTCTGCGCCCAGCTTGGAGTGGAACTTCCCGAACCTGAACCAGAGAAAACTGAATAAAAAATGGGGCTAAAGCAGCCCCTTATTTTTTTGATCTTTTTTCAACTTTTCGCTTTCCTAAACGGTCACCTATAAATCCGAATACTATAGAACATATACTCATAAATATTAAAGCTCTACCTACACTTATATTATAAAATAAATAATTTATTAAATAAGAAATTATAAAATTATCTCCTACAGAAAAGAACAAAAATATTTGATAATTGATATTAATTTGCCAATTAAAATAGTTCCATACAAATATCCCCCAAAAAGTTGCTATCATCATAACAGGCAACAAAAAACGTGATACAAAAAACGGATCATTGAATAACGACAAAACAGTAGGAAAAATTAAAATTATTGGAAGTGCTAAAATAGAAAAGCAAATCAAATAACGCCTAACATTTATTTTATTATTTATTTCATCTTCGTATAGTTTCTTTTCAGTTTCAATTTTCTTCTCATTAGCAAGCTCCTCGCATATTCTTTTTAGTTCAGCTGCATTTTTATACCCTCCAAGCGAACGGAACTGATCTGCCGCCTGATTGTAGTCTCTTTCCCGAACGGCGCTGTCCATAATCTTTACAGCTAACTTATAAACAGCTTCAAAATAATAGGATTTAAGATCATCCACCATCTGAGGATCGCCATATCGCATCGCCTTTTTCAAATAATCGTTTTGTCTGTAATCCATTGCGATCTCAGCCAGTTCAGCTTCACGTTTGACCTTTATATCCGCCATCAGCTTGCCAAGATACGCCCTGCCGTTTTCCGGATCTCTTTCAAGTACCATATCACAATATACTTTAGCATGACCCCATTCTCCTTCTTTCAGAAACAAAAAAGCACGTTTAAGCAGAGATTCTGCATTTTCTTCATCATACCCGCCGCGGCTTATCTCCTGCCTTGTTCCACAGTATTCGCATACATAGATAGTTGTTCCTTCCCGAACATTCAGGACAGCGTCACACATTTTACATTTGAAAGTTTCCATAAACATTGTCCTCCTGTTTTCTGACCAAAACAAGTTGCAGAAAGTTATCATTATTTCTTAATGAATTTGTTATTTTGTAACTTTTTAGCTTTCGCTTTGCCCAATTTACCGCCTAAAAATCCACCAATCAAAGAACACACAACTAAAACGATCATAATCTTCCAAAAAGTATCTTTCCAGTCGGATTCAACATCATTCAAATTCATTACAGTAATATCAAAAGTTATCGAACCTGAAGCTATAACATTACTTAATGCAGCTAAAAACCAGAATAAATATTGATTTTGCTTGATTGAACCCATACGATAATGCAAATATCTAACATAAAAAATATATAAAATATCCGCTATTGCTATAATAGCTATAACTTTCGAAAAATTATTCTCACCAGGCGAACCAGGTATAGTCGCCATCACGCCAAAAAGAGAAAAACCAATAGAGACCATAAATAAAAGAATAGAAATATCACCAAACTTGCTTTTTTTCAACTCTTCTTCCTGTTTTATTTTTTCTTCCTGCCGCTGCTTTTTCTCCTCCGCTGCTTTCTCTTTAGCAAACCAGTCACATTTCCCTGCCAATTCATCCGCATCCTTATACCCTTCCACCGAACGAAACTGATCTGCCGCCTGACGGTAGTCATTTTCCAGAACTGCCCTGTCCATAATTCTAACAGCTAACTTATAAGCAGCTTCAATAGAGTACGCTTTCAGATCATTCACCAGCTGTGGATCGCCAAAGCGTATCGCCTTTTCAAAATTATTATATGGTCTGTAATCCACATCAATTTCAGCCAGATCTGCTTCATGCCTGACCTTTACATCCGCCATCAGCTTGCCGAGATACGCCCTGCCGTTTTCCGGATCTCTGTCAAGTACCATTTCACAATATCTTTTAGCCTGATCCCAATCCTCATCCTCCAGAAATAAAAACGCACGTCTCAGAAGAGATTCTGCCGATACAGATCCATTTTCTTTATTATACTCGCCGCGGCTTGCTTTTGCATGGGTATGACTATCCTCATATCCACCATCACTATGACCTGTATTGCCGAACATAGCCGCAATGTCGTTACTGTCCATTACTATAGTCTGCTTTGTTCCGCAGTATTCGCACTCATAGATGCTTACACCCTCACGAACATTCAGGACAGCGTCACACATTTTACATTTGAATGTTGCCATATTATCGCCTCAAAATTCAAATTGTCCCAAACGCTCAGCCTTTGGGACAATTCATAATATACTTTTAATAAAGAAGGTTCAGAAGCTTGCGCTTCTCCTGAGCAAACTCGCTTTCGGTGATAACACCATTGTCAAGCATAGTCTTAAGCTTCTTGACAGCGGTCTCAAAGTCGTCCAGAGATACGTCCTTGGCATCCTTTTCAATAGTCTTATTAACTATCGGAGGCTCAGAAACAGGTTCAACCTCAGGCTCCGGCTTAGTTTCCTTTTTAGGCTCTTCCTTAGGTTCAGGCTTGGATTCTTCCTTAGGAGCAGCCTTAGGCTTGGGTTCAGACTTTGAATTGATCTTCTTGGCAATTTCTTCCGTGGTATTGAGTTCCTCAATAGAACCCTCAAACTGCTTAGCAGCAGGCTTTGCAGGCTTTGTATCTACATCATCTTCTGACATCTGCGGGATAGCAAGCTCCTCTATATCAGCAGGCTTCTTCTGGAATATTTCCTCCGGGATAGACTCAAGTGCTGCCTCATCAGGCTCTAATTCGATAGCATCCATAGAGGACTCTACAGGAGTTTCTTCCGCATGGATACCGAGGAATTCGTCCAGACTGAGTATATCGTCTACTGTGACGGATTTTCCCACAGATTCAAACTCGTATTCCTGTGCGGGTTTGGATTCAGCCGCAGGAGCAGCCTTTGGTTCTGCCTGCTTAGATGCAGGAGCGGGAGCAGGCTTAGGCTCTGGCTTGGGAGCCGGCGCAGGTGCAGGAGCTGGAGCGGGCTTAGGCTCAGGCTTTGGAGCCGGTGCTGGCGCAGGAGCTGGTGCAGGCTTAGGCTCTGGCTTGGGAGCCGGCGCAGGTGCGGGCTTTGGAGCATGCTTAGGCTCAGGAACGGGAGCTGGCTTAGGCTCTGACTTAGGAGCAGGCTCGGGCTTGACCTCGGGCTTAGGCTCAGGAGCAGCTTCTTCCTTGGTATCCGGCTTAGGCTGATTAACGGACTTCTTGAAATCCTCATAACCGCTTGTCATGCTCTCAAACTCGTCGTCCATTGCCTTTTTGCGGGATTCGAGCTCCATAAGCTTCTGACTTTTTTCTTTTTCACGCTGAACTTCAAGCTTTTCGTCAAGCTCCTTTTTAGCGTCAGTAATGATCCTTACGATCTCCTCATTATTATGAAAATTAGGAAGGATTATTCTCTTACGGGATATTACGCTCTTTGAGGTGTCATCACACTGAATGTAAATAGGACTGTTGCGATTACCTCTGTTAATATCAATTTTGGTAATTTCATCAAGTCCGCAGGTATAGCGCATATAGTTGGGACCATCCTCTTTAGTTCCCTTCTGTTCCCATATAAATGCTATGCCGTATATGTGCTTAGCAGTAATGGTAATGTCAACATCCTGCGGTTTTGAGAGCATATTTTCCCTGTAGCTGGACTCAAAATGAGCAATGGACTTCTCCGTGTAAATACTTGCCTGATTATCCATAAGCAAACACCACTTTCATATGTAATCACTCTTAAATAATTATAGCATATATTCTTAAAACAGTCAAATAATATTAATAGAAATTAGTGCAGAAATTTAAGCAGTTTTTTTTGATGATATGCACAATCAGAGCCCTGATCTGCGTCAAAGCTCTGATCTGTAACTGACAGGAAGCTTATCCTATCTCTTCGATCGCTTTTACGGCGAGGTCGAGGAAATCTCCTGTAAAGTCCTCAATAAGGCCCATATCACAGTTGTGAGTGATGTCCGGAGAAATAGGTATCCTGCCAAGAAGCGGGATGTCCTTTTCTTCGCACACTGCGTCGATATGGCTGTCACCGTAAAGGAAAATCTTCTTTCCGCAGTCGGGACACTCAACATAGCTCATATTTTCCACAACGCCCACTATGGGGATATTCATAAGATGAGCCATACCAACAGCCTTGTTTACGATCATTGCAACCAGATCCTGAGGAGTGGATACAATGATGATACCGTCCAGCGGGATAGACTGGAAAACGGTAAGAGGCACATCTCCCGTTCCCGGAGGCATATCCACAAACATATAATCAATATCTCCCCAGATGACGTCCGTCCAGAACTGCTTTACCACTCCGGCAATTACAGGACCGCGCCATACTACCGGATCCATGGGATTTTCCAGAAGCAGATTTACCGACATGATCTTTATACCGTTGCGGGAGATAGCAGGGATTATTCCTTCGTCCGTGCCTTTTGCCCTGCCGTCGATGCCGAACATTTTTGGTATGGAAGGACCGGTAATGTCCGCATCCATAACAGCAGCCTTGTATCCCTTGCGGGAAAACAGAGTTGCCATCATGCCGGTTATAAGGGATTTTCCGACACCGCCCTTTCCGCTGACGATACCGATGACCTTTTTGACCTTGCTTTGTGGATTCAATGGTTCAATAAAGCTCTGAGGGGAAGTTCTGTCGCCGCAGCTCTCCCCGCATGAGGAGCAGTCATGTGTACATTCACTCATGTTAAAAATCCTTTCACAAATAGTAGTTGAAGATATTATACCACAATTTTGCCAAAATGTCAATAAAAAGTAAAGAAAATTATATTAATTTTTACCAGACTAATGGTTCAATCAAACAAACTCTGAGTTTCTTGTGGTATATGATCCCATATATATTTTTCAAAAAGCTGTTGAGGATAAGCAAGCTCTTTTTCAAGATTTTGTATTATCTCCTCATTGGACGGCTCATCTGCAAGCATATATACATATGTCCCCATTTCCTCACAATAATGGTCTATTGTCCTGTATATTTCCTTTGCTGAGACTTTTCCTGCTTTAAACATTTTCCATGCAAAGCCGGCTGCAAGAGCAAAAAAATCATTGACTTTATTATCTGCAATGGCTTTTCTTTCGTTTTCTATACGGATGTTAAAGATCGTATCGTATTTTAAAGGACTTTCCGCAAAACACATCATCCACGGTTCGATCTCCGCACCGTTTTCGATCTGAATACACAGCCAGTCCTGCCATATTCCGATATACTTTTCTATTTCCGAGTAAAGCACCGTATAAAACAAAAATGCATATGGGATCATAATAAACCTCTCCTGATAAAAATCGGGAACTGCCACAGCAAATGACAGTTCCCGCAGAATAATTTTGATATTATCCTCAGAATGTTATTACAACATCGTTCTCGTCCTTGAGCTTGTCAGCAGGGATAAGATTACCCTCCAGCTTTTCACCGTTGAGAACGATAGAGGAAACTCCGCTTTCCTTATGATTCGGATTGTTGAATGTCATGGAAAGCTGCTTACCTCTGAATGTCTTTTCAACAGTGTAGCTGTCCCATTCGGAAGGAATAGCAGGATCAACCACCAAACCTTCGGCGTTGGGACGCATACCGAGGATACCCTCAACGCAGCCTACCATAACTGTGGAAGCTGTACCTGTCAGCCAGTGAACGTGTGAACGTCCCTCGAAAGGAGAACGTGTAGACTCTGTGAACTGACCGTGAGCATAAGGCTCAATAACACGGATCTCAGCCTTGTCATTCATAGCAGCAGGAGAGGACTCCATAAAGTACTCGAAAGCTCTGTTGCCGTGTCCCAGAAGGGATTCTGCAAGGATAGCCCAGCCCTGTGACTGAGAGAAGATACCGCCGTTTTCCTTTGTATCAGGGTTAAAGATGTGCATGAGAGCGCCGTCAAAATAGTGCTTTACATAAGGAGGTTCGAGAAGCTTTACACCGTAAGGGGTATTGAGGATCTCGTGAACGGAATCCATGGACTTCTCTGCCTGTTCCTTGGAAGCAAATCCGGAGATAACGCCCCAGCTCTGAGGATTGAGCCACATATTAGCTTCGGGATCCTTCTTAGCGCCAACGATAACGCCGTCCTCACGGATACCGCGGATCCAGCGATCCTCGTCCCAGCACTTAGCAAGGGACGCACCAAGCTTGCCCTGTACATCGTCAATATACTTAACATACTCTGTATCATTTTTCATCTGAGCATAGCCCTTGATAACAGTCATAGCGTAGTAAAGCTGGAATGCAACGAATGTGGATTCGCCCTTCTTACCCATACGCAGACAGTCGTTCCAGTCAGCGTGAAGTCCGGCAGGCATATCGTGATCGCCAAGGTGCTTCATGGAGAAGTCAATAGCTCTCTTGAGATGCTCGTAAACTGTACCCTCGCCGCCGTTGGAGTAAGGGATCACCTCGTCAAGGAACGCAGCGTTTCCGCTTTCACCAATGTACTTGAATATAGTTGGGAAAAGCCAGAGAGCGTCGTCCGCACGGTAAGAGGGGTGACCTGTTTCCTTAGCGTAATCTGAGTTAGGATTATCCTCTTCAGGAGCTTTTTCGTGACCCGCATTGTGATCGAATTTAACAAGGGGCAGACCTGCACCGTTGTCTACCTGAGCGGAGATCATGAATCTGATCTTATCCGCAGCCATTTCGGGATCAAGGTGGATTATACCCTGAATGTCCTGAACAGTATCGCGGTAGCCGTAGCCGTTTCTGAGACCGCAGTAGATAAAGGAAGCCGCTCTTGACCAGATAAATGTGATGAAGCACTGATAAGCGTTCCATACGTTTATCATGTTGTTGAAAGCCTCGCTGGGAGTGTTGATCTGGAAATTGGAGAGCTTGCCGTGCCAGTATTTCTTAAGCTCTCTTATCTCAGCCTCGACCTTGCCGGAAGCCTTGTATTCATCAAGGATAGCAGCAGCTTCAGCGCTGTTTCTCTGACCTACTATGTAGATAAGCTCTATAGAGCCGCCTGCTCCGAGAGTGACCGCAGACTGGAGAGCTCCGCAGGCATTAGCATTGTAGTTAAGAACGTTGTCACATCTTCCGCTTTCAACAGCTATAGGATTAGCCATAGTTCTGTAAGCTCCGATAAAGTGGTTAAGGTCTCCGTTGTATCCGCATACATCAGCGCCGACCATACCGAAGAAACGCTCCTTGTGGTTAGAGCCGGAAGCGTCCTTTCCGCTGTTCTCGTTGATGTGCTGGATTATCCTGTTCTCCTCAAAGGAGGTCCTTGTAATAAACTGTGTGTACTGGAGATTTACCTGATCCTGCTCGTAGTTGTTGTCAGTTGTGAATTCACAGAAGCCATAAACAGAAAGCTTTCTGGGCTTGTCTGAAAGATTTGTGATAACAGCTCTCCAGACCTCGTAGGTCTTTCCAAGGGGGACATAATATGTGACCTCGGACTTAACGTCAGCATACTCCGCAGAAATAACAGTGTAGGCTGTACCGTGACGGCACTCACTCTTATACTTGTCAAGAGGCTTACCGACAGGCTGCCAGGAAGCAGACCAGTAATCTGAGGTATCGTTGTCGCGGATATAGATAAATCTTCCGGGAAGAGCAATATTTGTGTTGAAACGATAACGGAGTATACGTCCGTTAGCTCCTGATTTAACAAAGCTGTAGCCCTCCGCGTTGTTTGAGATCATAGCACCGTACTCGGGAGAACCGAGGTAGTTTGCCCATGGCGCAGGGGTATTGGGCTTGGTAATTACGTATTCCTTTTTTTCAAGGTCAAAATGTCCGTAATTCATTAAACACACTCCTTTTCATAACAGCCTGTGACGGCAGTACATTCATAATGATATTGTAACATTTTTATAAAAATATTGCAAGGGGGTAGCAAAAAAATTCACAATTTTAAACGTTTTCGTTGATAAATTTTTGTAAAGAAATTCAACACTGTAAAAATCCGCCATTAAAATCACTGCTCAGCAAGGAAAAATCTCTCCGGAAAATATTATACGTTCAAAACATTATAGCAGGCATTAAGCAGAGCAAACATCACATCGCATTTTACGGACTTTTTATTTCGCCAGTTAGGTTCCCTGCCCATGATCTGCCGGAACGCTTTCAGTTGATTGTCAGGGATCATGTCCATAAAAGTATCTTTGTCCAGAATATGCGCCAGAAGCTCATAGGTCTCAGTGTTCTGACGAACCCAGTCAGGCACTCCGGAAACTGCACTAAGCCAGAAGCCGAACTGAAAATTGTAGGAGCTCTCCAAAATGCTCCGTAATCTCTCTTCATCAACAGGTCTCAGAGCCTGCCAGTTAAAATTGAACGGACCGATAACTCCGCTACCGAACTCCTTTGGCTTCCGATATGTAATGTGCTCGTCATAATCCTTCATGATCTCATATGCATGCTTTACAGCAGCCTTTGCCGTCTCGAAATTGTTTCCCACACGCCATCCTGTTGTGGCATTCAGAAGGTTTATATGATTTGCCCCGGGAAATCTTGCACCCGGCTTGTAGCACCGATAGTTCTTCATTCTGACGGAAAAATCCTCGGGAGAAGTGTAATCAAACACCGCGAAAAGATGCTCCTGAGCCAATTTTATCTGCTCTGCCATTATGGGATAGTCCTCGGAATATCCTACCCATGAAAGGATCTGAGCGATTATCGCGTGATTTCCGCCACGGCCCTCGGAATCAAGAGCCTCCCCGCCGATAAACCAGTTTTTATGCCGGGAAGCGATCTCCGGATTGGTCAAAGCAGTTATGGCTCTCTGGATAAATTCTGAATCCTTTTCAATCCCCGAATTAAGAAGCGCACCTATATGACAGTCCATATCCTCGCAGCCGTGTATGCCTTTACCGAACCAGCCGTCCGGATGCTGTTCCGTCAGATGCTTCTGTATGTTGGATTGCTGCAATATCTCTGACTGCATTTCCTTCATGGATAGCTCGTCCACCGGAATTTTCAGCATATCCCTGTGAACAAGATACCGGATACTTGCACAGGCATTTTCAAGTAAAAAATCTATCTGCTTCTGAAACATCATTTTATCCTCCATCTATTCCGAATAAGTTCCTCCGGTGTTTTCTTTGTTAAGAGTTCCCTCGACCTCGATCAACAGACACTTGACTAATGACTTACAAACTGGACGGTGTTTTGTCCCCTTCGGAATGATAATAAAATCTCCCTCCGATAAATGGGTCATACCATCCTCAAATTCAATATCAAATTCACCCTCTATGCAGTAAAACATTTCATCAGAATTTTCGTGAATGTGAAAATCCAATGTTCTATTCTCCGCCTGCAATACATTCAGCATATGGTTATTGAGAGTA